>CAYXMV010000001.1:0-48136 GCA_964466235.1 uncultured Muribaculaceae bacterium
AGCAGCTCTCCGGAGGTCAGCAGCAGCGCGTCGCCATCGCCCGCGCCGTGGTTTCGAATCCTAAGCTGATTCTCGCCGATGAGCCTACAGGTAACCTCGACTCAAAGAACGGCAAGGAAGTCATGGAACTTCTCAGCGAACTGAATGCCGAGGGTACTACCATCGTGATGGTGACCCACTCCCAGAAGGACGCTGCCGTGGCTCAGCGCACAATCAATCTTTTCGACGGCGGTATCGTCAGCGATGTAAAGAACGAACTATAAGCTTGACTACAAACGTCATCCCCGACTTGACCGGGGATGATGAAAAACAGACACGAAATTAACCCTATAGACAACAAGTAATGGCATCATTCAACATATTCAGACGCGGCGGCTCGGCAATATCCGGCATACTCAATGTGCTCGGCATGGCTGTGGCTTTCGCAGCATTCTTCATCATCCTCGTTCAGGTGAATTATGACCTGAACTTCAACAAGGGAATCAAGGATTCGGAGAAGGTCTATGCACTGACATCAGGGAGCTTCGTCAATGCAGGTAAGAGAGCCTTGCACTTCAACCGCCCGATAGCTGAAATCATATTGCAGTCATCACCGAACATCGAGTACGGCGGAATAATGGGCATGCTCAATTGGAGCGACATTAACTACAACATAGGCACCGATGAAGCAGTCAAGACAATCAGCGCCAAGACCGCATCGATGAGCGGAACAGCATTCAAGGCACTGGGATTCGAAGCCGTAAGCGGTTCGCTCGACGACATCATCGACTACACCACACTTGCAGTAAGCGAGAGCGTGGCTGAAAGATTCGGGCTTGAGGTAGGCATGAACCTGACCATTGACGGGAACAGCGACGTCCGTATCGTAAAGGCAATATTCAAGGATATGCCTCAGAACTCGCATTTCAAGAATCTCGAGTTCATCAGCAATATGGGAGAGGAGAGCATAGATAATTTCTCGGAATGGAGTTACAGCTATTTCATAAAGGTGCACGACCCGTCCCAGATAAGGCAGATGGAGGAAAGTCTGAAGGAAGTCACAAGCGCATATTATATGGATAAATTCTTCAGCGCAATACCTTCTGCAGAAGAGATGGGAATGCTTCAGGAGGAACTGGACAATGCGATAAACAAGCTTCTTGAGAGGGCCCAGGTGAAGTTTGCTCCATTAGATGATTTGTATTTCAGCGATGAGATAGACATGCAGGCAGAAAAGGGCAACAGGACAACGACTGTCGTCCTGCTGATAGTAGCCATTCTTATAGTAGGCATAGCCTTCATCAATTACATCAACTTCTTCTTTGCGCAGATCCCCGAGCGCATAAGGACAGTCAACACGAAGAAGGTACTCGGCTGTACACGCCGTGAACTGATCACATCCACTGTGGCTGAGAGCCTGACCCTGATAACATTCGCCCTCGCAGTGGCATTCACATTCGTCATACTTTTCAACATAAGCCAGATGACCCATCTCATTGCAGCCGACTGTTCATTCGATGCCAATGTCGGCGTTGCGGTCTGGACCGTGGTCATCGCAGTCCTGATAGCCATCATTTCAAGCCTCTATCCGGCGTTCTACATCACTTCTTTCGAACCGGCATTAGTACTGAAAGGATCGTTCGGAGGCAGCAGGCGCGGCAAAGCCCTGCGTTATGCACTGATCGGCCTCCAGTTCGTGATCTCTATATGTCTGATCATCTGCTCGAGTTTCATCAGCATACAGCGCAGATATATGATAAGTTTCGACATGGGATTCGACAAGGAACAGCTTCTGTATGTGCATGCCGGCAATCTGATCGGGCAAAATGCCGAGGCCGTGGAAGAAAGGCTCAAAGCTGACCCGCAGATTACGGATGTCACGTGGGCGAACGGTAATCTGCTTGCTTCGGAGAGAATGGGTTGGGGACGCGACTGGAACGGACAGATGATAAGTTTCCAGTGCTATCCGGTGGCGTATGACTTCCCAGAATTCATGGGGATAGGCATAACGGAAGGACGTTCTTTCCTGAAAGAGGACGATAATAGTGAAAACGGCGTATTCATCTTCAACGAGGCGGCACGAAAAGAATTCGGATTCACTCTCGAAGACAGGGTCAACGGTCATAAGGATGAGGCCGGGATTGTCGGATTCTGCGAAGATTTCAGTTTCATGACCCTGAAGGAAGAAGTGAGACCGTTCGCCCTCTATGTATATGGAAAGGATCCGTGGTGGTATCCATCGACCGCCTTCATCAGAGTGGCTGCCGGAGCCGATTATCAGAGCGTCATGAAGCATATAGGCACCGTACTAAGCGAATGGGAACCGTCTCTTTCTGCTGATTCATGGGATGTGCATTTCTTCGACGAGAATCTCAATGCAACGTATCGGAAGGAGCAGTCGCTTTCACAGCTGATCAGCCTCTTCACTCTGATCGCCATCATCATTTCCCTGATGGGAGTGTTCGGACTGGTGATGTTCGAGACTCAGTACCGCCGCAGGGAGATCGCCCTGCGCAGAGTGAACGGTGCATCCGTGGAGGATATACTGAAGATGTTCAGCAGCAAGTTCGTGAAGATAGTCCTTGTATGTTTTGTCGTGGCAGCTCCGGTCAGCTGGGTGATCGTGGACAGATACCTCTCGACCTTCGCACACCGCTGCCCTATGTACTGGTGGGTGTTCATCCTTGCACTTGTGGCGGTGATGACCGTGACGGTCAGCGTGGTTGTTATCAGAAGCTGGAGGGCTGCCACCGCCGATCCCGCAGAAGCGCTGAAGAGTGAATAGAGATGGCCGGGGATCTGTCCATGAAAACGGCTGAATTCATGGACAAACCATAGAAAAGAACGACTCTATCCACGAATCCGGGCATTTCCATGGACAGAACAGACAAAACAACTGAAAAATGAAGAGTTACCTGAGATTTCTATCGAGAAACAAGCTGTACACCGCCATCATGGCAGTGGGATTGAGTGTAGCGCTGGCATTTGTGCTTATCATCGGCAGCTACGTATGGCAGGAATACCGAATATCACATGAGAATCCTGATTATGAAAGGATTTATATCCCACTCCAGAGCATGCCTTATGGTATCTACGAACCAATGAAGGAGCAGATTCCCGAAATCGAGGAAATAGCCTTCACCAATACTCTTGATGACGTGGTGATGGAATCGGGTGATGAAAGATTCGTGACCAGAGGACTCGCTGTCAGAGGTGACTTCTTCGACATCTTCGACTATGAATTCCTCATAGGCAGCGGTGATTGTCTTGCTTCATATACAGACATCATTGTCAGTGAATCATACGCGACTATGATAGCCGGCAGGCCGGAGGATGCGATAGGCATGAAGATTCAGCCTGTCGAGTATGATTGCGAGGCATATACCGTCACCGGTGTCATCAAGGACTTCAGAAACAGATACTGGAAGTATATGGACTTCATCTGCAAAGGAGAAAGTCCCATAAATGACGGTCCTCAGAAGAACCCTGTCTTTACTCTTTCCGGAGTGGCATTCCTGCAGGTGGCAGAAGGGACTGACAAAGAAGATCTGCGAGTCAAGATCCAGACAATATTCAAGCAGTTATGGGGAGATAAGCTCCCGGCAGAGAGAGTCGATCAGTTTGCGGAGGGCATTGGAGTCGAGAGATTCGACAATCTGTTCTTCTCCGGAGAATATCTCGACAGCTATCTGAACATGGGTGACAAAAGGCAGATCATCATTCTGACAATCGCAGCCTTGCTGCTGCTTGTATCTGCTGTGATAAATTATGCCAATCTTAATCTGGCCATCACAAACAGGAGAGCCAAGGAAATGGCCACAAGAAGCCTTGTCGGAGCCGATAAGATCAATATTGCCCTCAAATACATATTTGAGTCGGTATCCTTCACTGTCGTTTGTGCAATCATAGCTACGGGTATCGCAGTCGCACTGGCTCCGTACATCGGCCAGGTGATTTATGGACAGGACATACTCATATCATTCACACCCGGACGAATTTTCATATATATCCTCTTCATTGTTGTCATCGGAGGCATCTGCGGTCTGATTCCGGCGATGAACATTTCATCCATCAGGCCGATCAGCATAGTCAACGGGACATACCGGAGAAAGAGCCGAACCGGTCTGAACCGATTGTTCATTCTTCTGCAGACCATCCTTGCGATCACGCTGATTGCGTCAGCGATAGTTCTGGAAAAGCAGATGCGCTACATGATTGACATGCCTTTAGGAGCGGATATTGAGAACAAGTTTGCCATATCCACAGGTGCAGAACATGCAGAAGAGACTGTTCCGATGATGAATGAAATCGCCCGGCTACCATTCGTGAAGAAGGTGGCATTGTCAAGGGGATTTCCGACAGCTATCGGCTTCGGTACGGCTCTTATGGGCGAAGGAACGGACATGACTCTTGTATCCCTTCTGATCTGCGACACCGAGGCGTTCAGGATGTGGGGATTTGAGATCAAGGACGACTTCGGTACTCCACTCGCCCACTCCGTCTGGTTCACGGAAAACCTTTACAACCATTTCGATGACAGGAATGCAGCCGAGAAGCAGGCTGAGTCGTGGGACGGAGATTTCAATCATGCGAGAATCGACCATTTTGGCGGAGTCTTAGGCAATATTGCAGGAGACAATGCCATGAATGAGAGCATAACGCAGTCGAAAGTGGCTGTAATCGTACTTCCGATTGAAGAATTCGGTCTCTATAATAATGGAATCGTCATCGAAACAGACGGACGGCCCGATATGGCACAGGAAGAGTTCAACAGGATATACCGGAAGTTTTCCGAGGAATATAACGGCGTTTACATCGAACCATGGACATTCGGGTATATTGAGGACATGATAGTTGATAAACTTGAAGAAAACAATTCCACCATCACATTGCTCAAGTATTTTGCAACCCTCGCAGTGATGCTGTCAGTCCTCGGTCTTGTTGCCATGAGTACCTGCTTCGCATCTGAAAGAGAAAAAGGAATTGCCATCCGCAAAGTTTTCGGCGGAACGATGGCCAGTGAGACGGGCAGAAACATATCGGAATATATGATCATAACCATCATCGGAAGTGTAATAGCAGTTCCTGTAGCGTGGATCTTCTGCGAACGATACCTTGAGGAGTTCGCATATAGGATAGAAATGACGGCATGGCCTTTCATCGCGGCAGTCTTGCTGTCCTTGGTGATTTCATTGGTATCCGTCCTCTGGCAGACGCTCCGCGCCGCACGCACCAATCCTGCCGAAGCGCTGAAGAAGGAATAGACACCGGCCTAAGGGTCGCCGCGATAAAGGACTGATCCGATTATGATACTGAACGGAGTGAAGAACACTGTAAAGAATCGTTGTCCAGATTCTTTACAGTATTCTTAGAATCTGAATTCCAGTCCGGCCATGATGCTTCTTCCCGGCATCGGATAACCTCCTGAGAGTTCGTAGCGGCAGTCGAAGATATTCCGTCCGGAGACCTTCACGGCAAGGCTGAACGATGACGGCAGGGAGAATGATTTGCCGAGGGTGAGGTCTAAGGTGTTCCAGCCGGACATAGGCCCGGCACCGTCGGTCCTTCCCGAACGCATGATCCAGCGTGGATTCAGTTCGAAGCCTTTCCATGCGGCTCTGGCATCAAGCACGACAGAATGTTTCGCGACATAGGGAATCTGCTGTCCGAAGGTGTAGCTGCCGGGAGTCCGGTCAACAGCAGACTGATATGAATACCTTGCATCGAAGGAGCATAGCCAGTCCCTTGACTGCCATACAGTTCCGGCTACGGCATCAAGGCCAGCCGAACGCACTTTGCCTATATTGTAAGGCAGCCAGATATTCGGATCCTCTGCAGTCGGAGCAGATGTGATCTTGTTGCTCAGGAAATTGAGGAAAGCGTCGGCCTTTGCCTTCAGAGACCATTCATCTGAAATCTTCCTTATGAAATCAAGGCCTATGTCAGTAAGCCAGGCGTCCTCGGGACGAAGGGAAGGATTGCCGTAACCGACATAATAGAGCTCATTGAAGGTAGGCACCCTGTATGCCCTTCTGCCGAAGGCAACGAGATCTATTCCTTCTGAAATCTTGAACCTTATGTCGAGGGAAGGAGAAAAGACGTTGCGTGAGAGAGCCCCCCTGTCGAACGTCCCGCTGTATTCCACAGCCACATCTGCAGACAGTCTTTCAAGACGGAAGGATGATGATAAGGCCGCAAATGCGGTCAGGCGGGAAGCCTCGTAATTTGTCGAGCTGAGTCCGTCCCACTGGAAATCAGCAGCCGCCGAGAGGTTCAACCACTCATATATCCTGAAGGAATGTGATGTATTGACCTGGATCTCGGTCTGACCATATCGGCTGTCGCCCCATGAACTCATATAATATATGTCATCATACGAGGCCTTTGCACTGGCCTGCAGCGAATAGAGAGGGCTGAACCTCTTGCGCACCAATCCCTGCACAAAAGTGTTCATATCCTTCTGTCTGTCCTCCGAAGGCCACGAGACTGAGCCCGGAGTACCTCTTTCCGCGGTATTATAATATGCCTTCACATGATAGTCTCCGGCATCTATCAGACCGAAGAGGTCAAGACCGCCTCTCACCTGCCTTATGTCGTTGTTGAGACGCTTCTGACCGTCACCATAGCCGAAATCACCTCTGCTTATTACGCCGGCAGCATTGGCTGAAAGCGATATGTCGTCGGAGAGCCGGAAGTCAAGACGGGCATACGGAAGCCATGTGCCGAATGATCCGGCAGACAGACGTGCCTCTCCTGCGACAGGCCTTCCGTTGAATACAGGTCTTGATGTCGAGAATGAGAGGCTGTTCTGCGCATAGTCGATGACAGCAGAGCCGAAATTCTCCACTCCCATCATTCCGAGGTCATTCTGTCCGGACTGGACATTACCGACACGGACTCCGTCGATATAGACTGCCGTATGG
The DNA here is from genome assembly GCA_964466235.1 of uncultured Muribaculaceae bacterium. Classification (GTDB taxonomy): domain Bacteria; phylum Bacteroidota; class Bacteroidia; order Bacteroidales; family UBA932; genus Cryptobacteroides. The sequence continues at coordinate 6,903 of CAYXMV010000001.1, forward strand.
GGACTGCCGAATCCCCTCAGACTGACAGTCTTGAGACCGGCAAGGCCGCCATAGTCACCGACATGAAGGCCCGGACTCTGATGCAGGATTTCCGGAACAGTGAATGAATTTGTGAGGGACAGGGAATCGGTCCTCGAGACGACAACACCCTTGTCAGCAGTAACGGTCACAGGCTGCAATGAGTCTGCGAGATGCTCGTGAGAGCCATGCGGAAGGCCTGCAGACAGCAGTCCGACCGCAATCATAATAGAATTGAACATTATTTGACGCCTTACGGAAGCTTGTCCCCGAGCTTCGGAGTTTGACTTACCATGGCAGGTCTTCGGACTCGTCCCCACTCCTGCGCCTTCTCACAAGACCCGGCTTGCAATGGCATCTGCAAGGTGTTTCAGGACATACCGCTGCGGGCACAGTTCCGGCATTGCACCGGATTCCCTTTTCAAGACATCTGTCTCACCATGATCCGGCGCAAAGATAGGCTTTTTTACAGATAATCCTTAAAGACTTCATCGAATATTTCGCCACGGGTAAGCCGTCCGTCCTGCACACAGATGGTCTCCACCACTCCTTTAGTGCATAGTCTGCCGTCCGAAAGACGATATATGTCCTGCAGGAAGAGGATCTTTGCCCCCTGTCTCTGAAGATTGATTCCAACGGCGAATCTGTCGCCGCTGACCAGAGGCAGCTTATATTCAATTGTGATCTTCGCCACCATGGCATCAATCCCCTGCTCGTGGAGACTTCCGAAGTTCTGTCCGAGGCTTTCAAGGAATTCATGGCGGGCATGTTCCATATAATGCTGGTAATTTGCATTGTTCACGATTCCCTGAAGGTCACATTCATAGTCGCGGACCTTCATATCATGAGTGAATACGTATCTGTTTCTGTCCATTTTCTGTCATTTTCAGGCACGAAGATAGTAAGAATCTGTTGTCAATTCCGCATATTTTTTGAAAATTTAAGTACCTTGTGTTGCAAGGTATTTAAAATTTTATATATCTTTGTGGTGCAATGAAACGATATATGAATATATAAAACCATAAGATCATGAAAAAGACATTGAACGTAGCGATCGGAGGATGCAGTTTTACCATTGATGAAGATGCCTACAAGGCATTGGAGAATTATCTCGACAGTTTCAAGGCAGGGCTTGACAAGAGTTCAAGCAGCAATGAGGTGATGGATGAGCTTGAAATGAGGATAGCCGACCTTCTGAAGGAGAAGATCGGAAAACGCGTGGTCATCGACCTCGGCATGGTGAATGCCGTCCTCAACCAGATTGGTCCGGTATCGACAAAGGTGCAGAATCCGGAAGAAGATACACAGAACCAGCAGCAACGTCAGAACGACAGAGACACAGTCAGGAAGTTCTACCGTGATGCGGAAGGCAAGAGGATAGCCGGTGTATGCTCCGGACTCGCACTCTACCTCAACATCGATGTGAGCATCGTAAGGATCATATTCCTTGTGGCACTCATCTGCGGAACGGCAGGATTCTGGATATATGTAGTACTCTGGATCGTCGCTCCGGAAGCAAGGACAGCTGCCGAGAAATGCGAACTCAGAGGTATTCCGGCTACTGCCGAGAACATTAGAAGATTCACAGAAAACAGACAGTAATGGACAACGGCATCATCGAGAACAACAAGACCCAGATGCGTCGAGGAGTGCTGGAATACAGTATCCTGCTGATTCTGGCGGCGGGAGACGAATATGCTTCGTCAATAATTCAGAAACTGAAGGATGTGAATATCATCGTGGCCGAGGGCACAACCTATCCCCTGCTCATCCGCCTCAAGAAACTCGGACTTCTGAATTACCGCTGGGAGGAATCGACGCAAGGTCCGCCGCGAAAATACTATATGATCACGGATCTCGGACGTGAGCAGCTCGCGGGCCTGAACGCCGCATGGGACGAACTTGCAAAAGGCATAGAAACCATAAGAAAAAACAGGATATAACATGAATACTACAGAAAACATCAGTCTCGGAGGAATCGCATTCACCATCGAGTCTGATGCATATTCGGAACTTGAACGATATATCGGAGACATAAAGGAATGTTTCCGCAACGACACTTGCGCTAACGAGATCGTCGAAGACATCGAAGTACGCATTTCGGAACTGCTGAAGGAGAAATGTCCGGCAGGAATGGTCGTGAACATGGCCATGGTGAACGAGGTCAAGAAAAGCATCGGAGATCCGAAGGAGATGGCCGAGCAGGAAAACGAGACTCCGGCCGACGGCGGTGAGACGAGGCATGAAACTCCGGAGAAGACCTCACTGCGCGACAGAAGGCTCTACCGTGACATCGACAACCGCATATTGGGAGGCGTATGTTCGGGACTGGGTGAATATTTAAACATAGACAAGGTGATTTTCCGTGTGCTTTTCCTGGTGTTCTTCGTCCTGGGATTCATAGATGCCGACGAAGGATTGTTCACCATTTCCGCATTGGCGTACGTAATCCTCTGGATAGCCATGCCGGCCGCGAGGACCGTGGAGGAGAAATGCGAGATGAGACGCAAGCCCATGAATCTCGAAGGATTCAGATCAAAGGAGAACAACCTCGAAAAGGAAGTGAATGACCTGGTCGCATCACCATTCGGTGTCACTGTAGCAAGGGTCATGAAGATATGTCTTGGAATCATACTTCTCGTTTGCGGAATCGGAGGCCTGTTCGTCGGGATATTCATACCGAGCCTGCACGAAATCGCAGAGACAGCCATGATTGCGGAATTGTCTCCTTTCGATGCAGAAGAAATGCTTGCAGTTGACCTGGTCAGAAGCGACACATTCTGGTGGATGTCGTTCGGATGCATGGGAATCGCCTGCATAGGAATGCTGTACGGAGGCATCATTCTCGCATTCAACCTCAAGAGTCCGGCATGGAAGCCGGGACTGGTGCTGTTCATAGCATGGATCATCAGTCTGCTCGTGCTCGCGGCATGGATTCTCGCTCAGGTGGCCGACTGGCTTCCGACAATCCTTTAAAAAATTTTACACCTGCTGTAAAGAATCTTTACACCACTAAGCAGAGCCGTATCACACATACCGCTCTGCTTCAATAACTTGAACAGTTTGGCACGATAAGGGATAGAATTGTCATGACCTCGCCGCCATAGGGTGAATCAATGACTAAAGACCGGACTACCATGAAAAGTTATCTTCGGTTCCTGAGCAGGAACAAACTCTACACAGCCATTGAAATTACAGGACTGAGCATCGCTCTTGCATTCGTTCTTCTTCTTGCCAACGTCGTGATCAATGACCTCGACTGCGACAGGATGATACGGGACAAGGAGAGTCTGTATCTGTGCCGGTGTGACGATTCACCGTATTACAAACCGGATGCGAATGTCGTCTTTCCGATGATTCCGGACATCACCGGCTGGTGCAATGTGCAGGTTCATGAGGCATTTGACGGCAAGACACAGTACATCCACACGCCTGACGGCAGTTTCAGACAGGACATCAAGCCGCTTACAGTCAGAGAGAATTATTTTGATTTCTTCGGATTCGAACTGATATATGGAGATCCGAAGGATGTACTCGAAGTACGAAACGGAGCGGTTGTCTCGGAAAGCATCGCCAATACCATCTGGCAGGGCAGGAATCCTGTCGGAGAGAAACTGATCCTGACAGAAGCGCGGATGAAGGATGTGGAACTTGTAGTGACCGGAGTCTATAAGGATTACAAGAAGGCGACACTGCCGGATACAGGCATCGCCGTGAGATTCGACTTCATCACTGAAACCGAGAACCTGTCCGAAGCAATCCCTTCATTCATGGGATCAATCACGCCGACCAGCCTGCATTTCGTCAGATTGGAAAAAGGTGCGGATATAGAAGCAATCGAGAAATTCCTTTGGGAACACAAGGATTCGGACCCTCATTCGGATATGGCGTTATATAAGGAATTCGAGCTCCAGCCCTACAGCGATATGCACTATGACGAAAGGCTGGCGGGAAGAAAGAATCTTTACAACATTGCGGACAAAGGCCTGCATGATACTTCTTGCCTTTGCCGCCCTCAACTACATATCGCTCACTATGGCATTCTCGCGCTTCCGTGTCAAGGAAATGGCCACAAGACAGCTTCTCGGCACAAGCAAGACAGTAATCATGAAACGCTGCTTAGCTGAGGCCGGATTTCTGGTGACCGGCTCCTGGATTATTGCAGTAGCAATCGCATTCGCTTTGCAGCAGGAAGTCAGCAGCCTTCTCGGGGTACATATCGCCCTCTACCGGACTTTGGCAGAATGGATATTCACATTTGCATTGCTTGTGGTCATAACTGTCGCCGCAGGAATCATCCCTTCATCCATGATGTCGCGTTACAATCCTGTGGAAGTGGTGAAAGGAGAGTCCAGACATAGGGACAAGGTCCTGCTCGGAAAGATATTCATCGGCATAGAGGGAGCATTGAGCATAGCCTCGGCAGCCATGACCATAGCGATTTTTGCACAGACCTACCACATGGTCAACACACCTATGGGATATGAAACAGAAGGACTTCTGTACGTGGATTTCGGAAGCTACAGGGAACAGAAATTCGAAGACGAACTCCATGCGCAAAGTTATGTCGATACGATCGGACATTTATACGCAGCTCCTACAAGACCGTACGCATCCATGCAGATGATGATGGTGAATGACGAGATGGTCACTATAAAGCAGAATGATGGAGATGAGACCGCCTTCAGACTTCTTGGACTGGAAATCATAGAGGATTACGGCACATCATCCGTCAACCGTTACGGAGATGCGAGAAAGAAATATCTCTGCGAGACCACCGTCAACAATCTTCTCCCTCACATCAAGGACAATCACATTGCCACGGGAACAGGAAAAGGCTCGCAGTTCGACGGCGTCATCAGGGACTTCCGGATGGGAAATGTGAAGGAGGCGGAGACTTCTGCAGGCTATTCCTTCACGGTAAGGGCTCCTATGGATTATGACCGATTCCTTGTCAAAGTCAATTGCGATGAGGAAGAAGCGGTGAAGAATATCAGGAACCTTTACAGCGGACTTAAGCCTCAGGACCAGCAGCCCTCGATAGACAGTCTGACAAGCCTCGTGGAAGAGAACTACAGAGAGGAAAAACGAACACTCGCAATGGTCGGAGTATTTGCCATTCTGAGCATTCTTATGACAATGATGGCCATCATTGCCCTGAGCGGCTACTATGCCCGGATGCAGACGAAGGATGTTGCTATAAGGAAGAGTTTCGGGTGCTCACGCAGGAAGGTATTCACAGACATGACCTTAGGCTTCCTGTGGCCCGTGATCGCAGGAGCGGCCGTCGCCATACCTGTATCATGGTTCTATATCAGACATTGGCTCGACAAATATCCGGTCAGAATAGAGAACGGAGCATGGATATATGCCTGCGCCCTGACAGTCATACTTGTCATTGTGGGAATATCCATCGCATCACAGGCCGTCAGGCTTATGAATACGGATCCCGCTGCCGAACTGAAGAAGGAATAGCGTCCGATGCTTCCATATTTACCCGATTATGATTAACTTTGTGTTTTCAAGAAACTTAAATGGCAAAGAGCAAAGGAAAGATATTGGTCGTTGACGACAACAGCGGCATAAGGGCAGCCCTCAAGCTGCTTCTCCCGCTTCATTTTTCTTCGGTGGAACTCATACCTTCGCCGAAGGAACTCATCAGCAGACTGGCCGGCTTCCGCCCGGATGTCGTGCTTCTGGACATGAATTTCCACACAGACATAAATACCGGGAACGAAGGGCTGTTCTGGCTTTCTGAGATAAAGAAGAAGAGTCCTGACGTGGAAGTCGTGCTGTTCACGGCCTACGCCGACATTTCACTTGCCGTGGAAGGAATGAAGCGAGGTGCATTCGATTTCATAGTCAAGCCTTGGGAGAACGAAAAGCTCATAAGCACACTCCAGGCAGCTTTAGACCACCGTCTCAAGGAAACAGGAGGCGTGACAGGAAATCCGGGACTGACATCTTCGGAGCAGATGCATTGGGGACGCGGAACAGCGATGGGCGAGATCCGCAGGACAGTCGAGAAGATCGCTCCTACAGATGCTTCAGTCCTGATAACTGGCGAGAACGGAACGGGAAAGGACGTGCTGGCACGAGAGATACACAGGCTTTCGGACCGGTCACTCAGACAGATGGTATGCGTGGATGCCGGTGCGCTCACGGAAACACTTTTCGAGAGCGAGCTCTTCGGCCATGTGAAGGGCGCCTTCACTGATGCACACTCCGACCACACAGGCAAATTCCAGGAGGCTGACGGAGGCACTCTCTTCCTCGACGAGATCGGGAACATTCCTCTCCACCTGCAGACGAAGCTGCTCCGCGCCCTTCAGGACAGGGCTATAGTGAAGGTCGGTGACAACAGGCCGGTTCCGGTTGACATACGACTTATATGCGCCACCAACAAGGATCTCGAGAAGATGGTCAGGGAAGGCAGTTTCCGCGAAGATCTTTATTACAGGATCAACACGATGCACATCCGTCTCCCCGCACTCAGGGAAAGGACTGATGAAATCATTCCGCTGGCAGAGCTGTTCATCCGCAAATACGCGGCACGCTACCGCAGGGAGGTATGCGGTCTTTCACAGGAGGCGGAGGCCCTGCTGAAACAGCACAGATGGGGTGGCAATATACGCGAACTGCAGAACTGCATCGAGAAGGCGGTCATCCTCTCGGAGGGGGCAGTGCTTGCCGCCTCAGACCTCCAGCTGCATCCTGTCACAATGCCTCAGGAGAGCGCATCTTCAGGTGAAGAGACTTTGGAAATGGCTGAGGAAAAGGCTATCAGGGCGGCCATGGCCCGCTTCGGCGGCAATCTTTCGATGGTAGCCAAGTCTTTGGACATCAGCAGGCCCACGCTCTATTCGAAACTGAAGAAATATAACATATAGTGGCTTGATAATGACCGTAATTCACTATATTATGATTCTGGCCGCAACAGTGGCACTGACAGCGGCGGCAACGGCGTTCCTGACCACAAGAAAGACACGCCGCAAGGTGAATTACATGCTTGACGCACTCGAAGACAAGGAACTCAACTTCCGTTTCGATGAGAAACGTCTCTTCGGAAGGAAATTCAACCGTACTCTCAACCGACTCCGCAACATATTCGACAAGGAGAGACACGAAATCATAGAGCAGGAACGTTTCTATGGTCAGATGCTCGACCATGTTTATACAGGAGTCGCAGTCATAGAGACCGGTGCCGACAGTTCATCATTGGCGAAAAGATACGAAGGCAGAGTGATATACTGCAATTCCACCGCCTTGAGCATGCTCGGGCTCGCGACCTTCAGCCATATACGCCAGCTCAGGCCTATAAGCGAGTCACTGATGGAAGCCTTTGAGAACGTGACCGACAATCACGAAGAGAAAGCGGCATTCTATAACGAAAGCGGACAGAAGAGATTCTCTCTCACAGCCTCGTCGGCAAGCATCGGAGGGAAACATGTAAAAGTCGTGGCGTTCAACGACATAAGCAACGACATGGCAGAGACCGAGCAGGAGTCATGGACAAAGCTCATCAGAGTCCTGACTCACGAAATCATGAACACCGTCACCCCTATCGCATCACTCAGCGAGACACTTTCGCATTATATGGAAAGCGACAAGGACAGTGCAACGATAAAGTCAGGTCTTGAGACCATATCACAATCTTCGCGCGGACTCATAAAGTTTGTCGATTCATACAGGAATCTGACAAGGGTGGCACCGCCGGTCAAACGTGCATTCTTTGTCAGTGACCTGGCCGACAGGGTGATAAGGCTCACCAGCCTGCAGGCAGAAGAAGCGGGAGCAGTCTGTACTTATACTGAGAAGGCTGATGACATTCTTCTCTATGCCGATGAGAATCAGATTTCACAGATTGTCGTGAACTTAGTCAAGAACGCCATTCAGGCAGAGGCCACCAAGGTGGAGATAGTTGCAGAGATGGACGCATCAGAAAATGTAATCATCAATGTAGCCAACAACGGCCACCCTATCAGCAAGGAAAGTCAGGAAGAGATATTCGTTCCTTTCTTCACCACCAAACAGGAAGGTACGGGCATAGGCCTGAGTCTCTCCCGTCAGATCATGCGTCTGCACAACGGTACGCTACGCCTTACCCGCAGCGACGCCACCGCGACCATATTCACTCTTTATTTCAAATGACTCAAGCCGCATAAGAAACAGTTTCTCAATGTAGCAATATGGCACGAAATGTGTCTATTGTTCAGACGACTTAGTTAAACATAAATATTGCACGAACTGATTGCCGTCCGCAGAAGTGATTTTCCGGGCGGCAATTCCGTTTTTTATATTATCTTTGTGGGTTATGGAACAAATGACCATACCAACAGAGAAACATCCCCTCGAGCCGTTCCTGCCTCAGAGGGCTAAAGTATTGATGCTCGGCAGTTTCCCTCCATCCCGTAAAAGATGGTCCATGGACTTCTTCTATCCCAACTGGATAAATGACATGTGGAGGATAATGGGGCATGTATTCTATGGGGACAGGGAACATTTCGTATGGAAGGATCCCGAGGACGGAAAAGCCGTCAGGAAGTTTGACAGGGAAAGGATTGCGGGCTTCTGCACTGAGAAAGGGATAGCGCTATATGATACGGCCAGTGAGGTGCGCCGTCTCAAGGACAATGCTTCTGACAAGTTCCTTGAAGTGGTGCAGGCAACTGACATAAAGGCACTTTTAGACAGGATTCCCGAATGTGGCGCCATTGTCACGACAGGGCAGAAGGCGACAGAAGTTATCTGCGAGGTTTTCGGATGCGGAATGCCAGCTGTAGGAAATTGGACAGAGTGCAGTTTTGACAGCATCGGGCATCCGGAGCCCCTGAATCCTGGGGAATCGCGGGTATTTTCGCAGGCGAGATGCACCCGTTCACTCCGTTTCTGGCGAATGCCTTCTTCCTCACGGGCATATCCACTGCCGCTGGAAAAGAAAGCGGGACATTACAGACTGATGTTCGTAACCGAAGGAATAATCAAAAGAACAACGATATGAAAAGGACACTGACAACCGTCATCGTGGCAGTACTCGCCGCAATCTGCAGCCTGACTGCACGTGCAGACGAAGGCATGTGGCTGCCGTCACTTATCTCGCAGCGCATAATCGACATGCAGGAAAAGGGCTTCAAGCTCAGCGCAGAAGACATCTATAGCGTTAACCAGGCTTCTCTCAAAGATGCCGTAGTGCTTTTCGGAAGAGGATGTACCGGTGAGCTCGTATCACCTGAAGGCCTGCTCCTGACCAACCACCACTGCGGCTACGGCCAGATCCAGCAGCACAGCAGCGTGGAACATGACTACCTCAGGGACGGATTCTGGGCCATGACCCGAGATGAAGAACTGCCGAACAAAGGGCTTACCGTAAGCTTCCTCGAAAGGATGGAAGATGTGACTGCCGTCGTCCTCAAAGGATATGCACCTGAGATGACCGAGGATCAGAGGGTGGAACTCGTGAAGAAGAATTCCGATGCCCTTATCGAAGAGGTGACAAATGATGGAAACGGCCTCAGAGCGACTGTGGAGGCACTTTACTACGGAAATCAGTATTTCCTTTTCCTATATCGCGAATACAGCGACGTACGTCTTGTGGGAGCACCGCCTTCATCTATCGGGAAGTTCGGAGGCGAGACCGACAACTGGATGTGGCCGCGACATACCGGAGACTTCTCCATGTTCCGCATCTATGCGGACAAGGACAACAATCCTGCGCCATATTCAAAGGACAACGTCCCCTACAAGCCCAAGAAATATTTCAGGATTTCTACAAAAGGGGTTCAGGAAGGTGACTTCACATTCATCTATGGTTTTCCAGGCAGCACAAGGGAATATATACATTCAGAGGGCGTGCGTTATATCGAAGAGACAAGCGATCCGCACAAGGTACGCATCCGCACCCTCAGGCTTGACATCATGGACAGATACATGGGAGAGAGCCAGGCAGTCAGGATCCAGTATTCTTCTAAGAAGTCCAATGTCGCAAATGCGTGGAAGAAGTGGCAGGGCGAGATGAAGGGAATCAGGAAGATGAATACCGTTGCAGTGAAGCAGGCATACGAGACCGCTTTCAAGGAATGGGCAAAAGGGACTGAGTATGAAGGCCTTGTAGAAAAGATTGAGGCAGTTTACCGGGAGCTGGAACCATACAGTTATGCTGCGGACTATTACACAGAGACTGTCCGTACCGTAGAGATAGCGAATGCCGCGATGTCGGTCGCAAGGATATTCTCTGCAGAGACATTCAATGCAGCCCAGCTTGAGGACGTCCTCGCATCATTCTACAAGGACTACCACATGCCTATTGACAAGGAATGTTTCATAGCCGTGGTCAACGAATTCGAAAAGAACATGCCTGAGGAAGGCAAGCCGGAATACCACAAGGCACAGATGTCAAGATACGGCAGCGTGGAGGCATGGGCAGAGGATCTTTTTGCCACTACCCTCTTCGCAGACAGAAGCCGTGCAGAGTCTCTCACTGAGGCTGACAAGGATGCAGTGCTTGCGGATCCCGCATTCACATTCTTCAACGAATATCTGAAATGGTACCATTCGGACGTCCTTCCTCACACCCGCAGGCTCAACCAGGACCTTCAGCTGTTGTACCGCGACTATATGCGCGGCCAGATGGACTATGCCGAAGCTATCGACGGCAAGGCAGGCCGGGAAGCGTTCTACCCTGATGCAAATCTCACTCTCCGCGTGGCATACGGCAGCATTCAGGGCTACACACCTTCAGATGGGGTATATTACAGGCCTTCATCGACACTCACCGGCATAATCGAGAAGGACAACCCTGAGATTTTCGACTACAACATCCCTCAGAACCTCCGCGACATATACGCAGAAAAGGATTTCGGAAGATGGGCTGATGCAGACGGTGAGGTGCCGGTGTGTTTCATCGCCACCAACCACACCACAGGAGGCAACTCAGGCAGCCCTATCATCAACGCCGACGGTGACCTCATCGGAATCAACTTCGACCGTGTCTGGGAAGGCACCATGAGCGACATAGTATTTGACCCGGAGATCTGCCGCAACATATCCCTTGACGTACGTTACCTCCTCTTCGTGATAGACAAGGTAGCCGACGCAGACCACCTTATTGAAGAAATGACACTTGTTGAATAGTACAGCCATGAAACGTATATCCAGAAAGACTCTGGTGCTGCTCATCACATGTCTGGTGTCCGGACAGACGATGAATGCCCAATACTGGGCAACACCGACCGAATATGATTATGGTCCGATGGCCAGGGAAATAACGGAGGGAGCATCATCGAAATATGAACAGGCCGCCCTGATATACAGATGGCTGTGCAGCAACATCGAATATGATACCGGACACATGTACTATTCCGCCGACGAGACCAGAGAGAACAATAAAGGAGTGTGTCAGGGCTACTGTGAACTTTTCTACAGGCTGGGAGAGGCTGTCGGACTCGATTGCAAGATCATACCCGGTTTCAGCAAGAGCATCAGAAACACTGTCAGCATAGACCGTCACTGCTGGATAATAGCCACAACTGAAAAAGGCGAGATATTCATCGACCCGACATGGGGCGCAGGCATAGTCATAGACAAAATATTTCACAGAAGCAGGAACGACATGTCGTGGTTCGATGTCAACCCATACATCATGGCGACATCACACATGCCTGTCGAATCACGCTTCCTTCTTATCGACAGGGAGATTGACGACAAGGTGTTCCGGAAGGTTCCGCACATACATTCATGTCTTGAGAAACTCGGACTGGATGCTGAAAGCAGTTTCGAGAAAGGGCTTGCAGGCAATCTGTCTCTTCCTGTCATTTATGGTACCATCAGTGAAGATATGGGATTCCGTGAGGTTCCTCTTGAAGGAATCCTCGATTACGGGAGCAGATACCGCATTGTATTCGAGGAGAATGAGATGTATGACCTTGTCATAAGAATGGACGACGATGAGATACCGGACCATGCATGGAACAGAAAAGACGGTATTACAACTGTGGATTTCATGGTGACGGCTATGAAAGAAGTCAGAGTGCTCGTGATGCAGAAGGGACAGGCTGCCGGTGAGGCAGCCGGCGGTTTCGGCTACAGGACAAGGATTCCTGATGTGATTCCTGAAGAGGCCATTGCTGCAATCGAGGAATACGACCCGTACATGCTGCCTGAACTGAAGGAGATCGGACATCTCGATGTGAAATGGTATAAGGAATTCGGAATCGACGGCAAGGCCGTTCTCGATACCATCCGCATTACGGGTGCAAAGGCTGTCCCTGAACTGTTTCAGGATCTCGAAAGAATAGAACAGATCATAGACGTGCCTCTTAGTTCTCCTCTGAAGGCAGGCAAAGAATATGTTTTTCATTTCAAGGCCGATCCGAAAGACAAATGGGCTATTCTGAACAATTCCTATCTATATGACAAGTGGGAGGAGAAGCCCCAAAAAGAAGGAGAATTCATATATAGATTCAAGATAGTCGAGCCTGGGATGCTTGCCATCGCCATACACATAGGAGGGAACCGGTACCAGCATGCAATAACATGGACAGTAACAGAATAAAATCACGAAACACAGATTTTTGTTGTAGTATAAAGTCACATATCAAATGGAACACAGATCGATTGGAGTATTCATCGACGGCGGATATTTCGCCAAGATAAACGAAGGATTGGCAAAGCTCAAGATGGGCAGCGTGAACGTACGGGGCCTCATCCAGTATATACCTGAAGCCATCAGCAAGATAGACGGCGTAGCTCAAAAAGAGCTATATATAACAGAAAGCCATTACTATAGAGGACGTTACCGTGCCCATGACGCCCAGGAAAGAAATCTTCTCTACGTGGAAAGGAAGTTCGAGGACAGCCTTATAGAGAACGACATAATATTCCACTACAAGCATCTGCGTGAGAATCCGCAGGGAGGGGTAATAGAAAAGGGAATAGACACATGGTTCGCCCTGGACACGTATGAGATGACCCTATATCGCAATTTCGACTATGTCGTGCTCATCAGCGGCGATGCAGACCACGAGATGCTGGCAAGAAAGCTCAAAGCCCTTAAGACTCATACGATCCTCCTGACATGGGATCCTGCGGACACAGGTTCGACTTCCCGATTCCTCAGTGAAGAAGTCTGTACTCATATCTCCCTCCGCAAAGAGACCGCGCAGAATCCTGCTCTGCTCAAGAGACTGACGATAAAGGATCCTTCATGATATGGAAAACCCCGCATTTGCCGTACATTGGCACAAGCGGGGTATATTTTTGCCTTCGTAAACTAAAAACGGAGGTAAATATGTGGTTCGCAGTGATTGTATTCGTAAGTCTCTCGGTAGAAGTGTTGAGTCATTTGACCGGAGGAGAAATTTAATTGACAAAATGTCTGAAAATATTGGCATGTCAGAAATTGTCGTATGATTTTTGTAGAAAAGTTGCGCGCTTATGCGTAATCACACAAAATTCAAAATAACGGACATGACAACAAGACGACTTGACAACAACGTCACCATAATTACCGGTGGCGGAAAAGGAATAGGCTTCGGCCTCGCACAGGCTTTCGCGCAGGAAGGCTCCAATCTCGTAATCACGGGAAGGACTGAATCAAGACTCACAGCCGCCAAGGAAAGGCTTGAGGCACAGTACGGTGTCAAAGTGCTGCCAATCGTGGCAGACGGTGCTGATGAAGATGCAATCAGGAATGTGGTCGCAACGACCATTGAACAGTTCGGCAAGATCGACACTCTCGTGAACAACGCACAGGTCTCGAAATCTGGACTTCCGCTCGTTGAACACTCACGCGAGGATTTCGATCTCGCAATCTATTCAGGGCTTTATGCAGCATTCTTCTATATGAGGGAATGCTATCCATATCTCAAGAAGAGCCGTGGTTCGGTAATCAATTTCGCATCGGGGGCAGGACTTTTCGGAAAGCTCGGCCAGGCATCATACGCCGCAGCCAAGGAAGGTATCAGAGGCATGTCGAGGGTTGCTGCAGCCGAGTGGGGTCCGGACGGCATCAGAGTGAATGTGGTCTGCCCGCTTGCGATGACGGAAAGTCTGATGGAGTGGAAGGAAAACTACCCGGAACTCTTTGCAAAGACGATTCAGGGCATTCCTCTCGGCAGATTCGCCGATCCTAAGGACGACATAGGCCGTGTCTGCGTATTCCTGGCTTCTGAGGATGCGCACTATGTCACCGGCGAAACCATCACTCTTCAGGGTGGCAGCGGTCTGCGCCCATAAATTTAAAAACGGCCTGATATTATAACTTTACGTTGCCCCACCCGTATCAGGGATGGGGCAATGTCATTTACATATCAAACCTTTTTCAGAAGGTCTGTTTCGTCCAGTCGGAGAATGCGTCCATAATGACTGTCGGACGGCCGTCCTCGGTGAAGGCTCCGAGCTTGTACTGGGACGGCTTGCACTCTGGCTCCCAATAAAAGACTCCTTTGCAATGACCGTCAGTATCGTTTAAGGATTCACGGATCACACGGGCAAGCTGACGGCGGCTCCTTTCAAGTCTTTCGGGATCCTTTTCGTCAACCAGGAACCCTGTTTCCACAATCATTACATCACAGCCGAATTTCTCGCTGACATGGCGTATGTTGGCGATACAGTCCGTGATCGTCTGCTCTTCATCATCACGGAATCCTCCGTCAAGAGCCCAGTACGGATAAAGAGACATTCCTATCATATCCCACTTCGCTCCATTGTCCTTCAGGACTCCGAGATTGAAGTCGTAAAGTTCCTGATCGAAGCCGTTATCGAGATGAACCATCACGATTGCATCAGGAAATACGCTCTTGCATGCATCATATCCTGCAGCAAAGAAACCGGCATACTGCTGAGGATTATTCACCACATGTCCCATAGATTCTATGATGGTCGTGTTGCCGTTCTCGTCGAGTTCAGGCCATCCGTGCTCATTGGACTTCACAGTCCACAGGAAGCCGTTACGGGTCTCATTTCCCACCTGTATCCATTTAGGTTCGATACCGTTATCCTTCAGATACTGAAGCACTTCCACAGTATGATTCCGAAGATCTTCCTTCATCTGCTCATAACTGTGACCGCTCCATGAGGCAGGTATGTTCTGCTTCTGAGGATCAGCCCACCAGTCGCTGTAATGAAAATCAACAAGAATCTCCATATCCAGAGCCTTGGCCCTCAGACATTTCACAAGAAGATCCTCCTTGCTGCACCAGTTTCCGTGCTTTGAAGGATCCACCCACACACGATGACGTACCGCATTGAGACCGAGTTCCTTCATCAGTGCCGTAGCCTCACGTTCTTCACCGTCATTATTGTAGAACTTATACCCTTTGGACTCGTATTCTGTGATCCATCCGAGATCGGCTCCGAGCCAGAATGGCTCTGCCTTCTGCTTTTGTGTGCATGATACAAGCAGAATCAGCATTGCATATAAACATCTTTTCATTATTCGCATGACATCTAAGTATCTAAGTATTTAACATTCAAACGGTTATAGACATTCGCTGCTGCAAAAACGCAGCAGTGAATTATTGTATCTCATTGAGATTCAGGCGATTATGCGCCAGCATCAGGAATACAGAGCGGACTGCAGAACTTCCGTGAGGGTCGGATGAGTGTGGATGACGCTCCGGAATTCTTCGACAGTGGCCTTGCGGGTGATCAGGGCACAAGCCTCCTGGACAATGTCTGATGCATGAGGGCCGTATAGATGGCAGCCGAGCACACGGCCTGGCGTATATACTGTCTCACCGCCATCCTTCGGTTCAGCGGCTACCACTATCTTGCAGAATCCGTCGCTCTCCCCCATCGTCACAGCCTTTCCGTTGGCACGGAAGAATGACTTGAGGCACTTCACAGGAATTCCTTTCTCCTTGCATTCATCTTCAGTAAGCCCGACGGAAGCTGCCTCAGGATAGGTAAAGACTGCCGCCGGCATAACCGAGAGATCGATTTGATTCTTCATGCCCATGATATGGTCAAGGGCTACGATGCCCTGGAATGTGGCTGCATGCGCAAGCATCATCTGCCCGTTGATGTCACCGATGGCATAGATATGGGGAACATTTGTCTGCATGTGTTCATTCACTGTCACGCCTCGCTTTGTAAACTCCACACCGGCATCGGAAAGATTCAGTGAAGCTGTGTTGGCACGACGTCCTACAGCCATAAGAACCTTATCTGCACGAACGGTTTCCTCCTTATCCTTACGTGTATAAGTCACCTGATATGCATCACAGTCATTCTGAAGGACCTCTATGCCCGTAACCTGAGCCTGAGTCACAATCTCTATTCCCCTCCTGCCCAGACTCTGCTTGAGTCGTTTGGCAAGGTCGGTATCGAACCGAGGAAGTATGTCCCTGCAGTACTCAAGAACAGTGACCTGACTGCCGAAACTACGGAAAATCGAGGCGAATTCAAGGCCGATGACTCCTCCTCCGATGACGCATATGCTTTGTGGAACCTTCTCAATATCAAGAATTTCACGTGAAGTAAGGATACCGGGAAGGTCAGCTCCAGGAATCGGGAGTGCAGCTGATACAGAGCCTGTCGCGATTATTATATAGTCGGCGGTGTATTCTGTCACGGATGCCCCGGCTTCACTCGACATTACTGAAGAAGGGCTCGACATGACAGATACGGTGTGAGCGTCCTTGAAAGATGCCTTGCCTCTCACAAGAGTGATCAGTTTATGTGCCAGCAGTCCTTCTACACCTCCACGAAGCTGTTCCACCACGGCATTCTTCCTCGCGACAACCTTCGCGAAATCAAAGCTGTATGACAGACCGGTCACTCCGAACTCCGAAGCCTCACGCATGCCTTCGAGGACCTCTGCATTCTTACAGAATGACTTGGTAGGAATGCATCCCTCATTAAGGCATGTTCCTCCGACATGGCCGGCCTCAATCAGAACGACCTCTACTCCCCTTCCGGCAGCGAGCAGAGCCGTTTCATAGCCTCCCGGCCCCGCTCCGATGATTATTATCTTCATATAAGAAACTGTTTAAATTTTTCTCAGTAGATTGCATTCTGAACGAAATGAAGTGAAGAATCTTTACATCAATTATTCAAACAGATCAATTCTCTCAGGATTTAACGTATCGATCAATTCATCTTTACGAAAACGTTTACATGTCTTTGAATCGTAATAGCGGCTGTCTGGCTGCAGTAGTCTCATCGAGACGACGTACAGGTGTCGTATGAGGGGCAGTCTTAAGAGATTCCGGATCCTCAAGCGCCTCTGCTGCGATATGTCTCATTATCTCAATGAAGCCGTCGAGGGTCTCCTTTGACTCTGTCTCCGTAGGCTCTATCATGATGGACTGATGGAAGAGCAGAGGGAAATAGATCGTAGGGGCATGGAAGCCGTAATCCAGAAGCCTCTTGGCAACATCGAGCGTAGTGACTCCGGTTGACTGATCGGCAAGACCGTCAAACACAAATTCATGCTTGCACACAGTCGGAATAGGAAGCCTATAGCAATCCTTCAGAGATTCCTTTATATAATTGGCTCCCAGAACGGCAAGAGGGCCGACCATCTTGATATTCTGTCTTCCGAGCATGAGGATATAGGTATAAGCGCGGAGAAGAACTCCGAAATTACCCATGAATCCTGAAATCTGGCCACATGACTGACAGCCGCACAAGCATTCCGGCTTGCATCCGCACGCCGGTCCGAAAGCACCTGAACCTGCCGGAGAAGAAGAACACCTGCATGTACCGTCTGCAATATAAAGAGAACCGTCAGCCGCCTCCATGACCTTAGGCACAGGAAGATGTGAGGCAAGATGGGATGCGACTCCCACAGGACCGGCACCCGGGCCGCCACCGCCATGCGGAGTGGAGAATGTCTTGTGCAGATTAAGGTGAAGCACATCGAAGCCCATATCTCCAGGACGTACGACACCCATCAGAGGGTTCATATTGGCTCCATCATAATAAAGAAGTCCGCCACACTCATGGACAAGGGCCGCAATCTCCTTGATCTCCTTTTCGAAAAGACCGAGGGTGTTTGGATTGGTCATCATTATACCCGCGACAGTGTCGTCAAGAAGAGGCTTTAGATCTTCAACATCCACAAGTCCCTTGGCATTGGACTTAACCTGCACTATGTCAAGTCCGCATACTGCGGCTGAAGCCGGATTCGTACCGTGAGCACTGTCAGGAACGATCATTCGTGTACGCTTGAGGTCTCCGCGCGAGATATGGTACTGTCGTATGACCATGAGTCCGGTGAGTTCGCCATGAGCTCCGGCAAACGGGTCGAGAGTGAATTCAGCCATTCCTGTAATCGCAGACAAGGCATGGGCAAGATCCTTATACAGACGGAGAACACCCTGAACGGACGACGCCGGCTGAAGAGGATGGATACCGGCGAATGCAGGCATCGCGGCAATCTCTTCATTTATCTTGGGGTTGTACTTCATTGTGCAGCTTCCGAGAGGATAGAATCCGGAATCAACACCGAAGTTCATCTGGGAGAGATTTGTATAATGACGCACCACATCCAGTTCGCTCACCTGAGGAAGAGCCGGTTCGTCGGTACGTCTGAGCCCGTCAGGAAGTTCCGTCAGAGAACTGGTCCATGTGTTGGCAGGAAGTGAATAGCCTTTACGGCCTTCCTTTGAAAGATCAAAGATCAGTTTATCGTAGTATTTCATTTCCGGTCCTCCTTTTTATAGATTTCCCGACTCGCCCGGAACGGCAGAATGACTTCGGCCGCCCGCTATAGATGAAGGCGCTGAAGCGGATGCGGAAGAAATGACAGATATGACTTTATCAAGGTCTGCCATAGTCACCTTTTCGGTCACGCAGAAGTTGACAAGCCCGTCCTCCACCTCGACAGCTGCAAATACTCCGGCCTGAGCCAATGTTTCCTGAAGAGCAGCTACAGGCATAAGAGACCTGAGCGTGAACTCTTTCAGGAAAGGTTTGTCAAAAGCCTCTTCAAAAAGTCCCGTCTCAAGAAGTCTGTCATGGAGATAATGTGCCCCGCCGTAACAGAGTTCATTGACCTCACGAAGGCCCTTAGGCCCCATAAGAGACATATAGACAGTCACATAAAGAGCCATCAGAGACTGATTCGAGCAGATGTTGCTGGTCGCTTTCTCACGACGGATATGCTGTTCACGCGCCTGAAGCGTAAGCACGTACGCACGCTTGCCGTCAACATCCTTCGTGGCACCCACGATACGGCCCGGAAGCTTGCGGACATGTTCCTTGGTGCATGCAAGAAAACCGACGTACGGACCTCCGAAACAGAGCGGTACTCCGAGAGTCTGCGAATCTCCGCACACTACATCCGCGCCCCATTCGGCAGGTGTCTTTATGACTGCAAGCGAAGAAGGATCGGAATAGACCATGAGAAGGCCTTTCTGGGCATGTACAGCATCAGCGAAGCCCGTCATGTCCTCGACGATTCCGTATCTGTTTATGCCAGGCACAAGCACGCCGGCCACATCTCCGGCAGCAAGTTCAGCCACAAGGGCTCCGTATGAAGTGACGCCTTCATGACAAGGGATGAATCCGAGCTCCACGCCATTGAACTTAGCATAAGTCCTGACCACCTTGACGACATGAGGGAGAAGGCCCTCGGACAGAAGGACGCGTGTCTTTTTCTTCGTAACGGCCATAGCCATCATCATGGCCTCGGCAGCAGCGGTCGCTCCGTCATACATAGATGCATTAGTGCAATCCATGCCAGTGAGTCCGGTTATCATCGACTGATATTCAAAAATATAGCGGAGAGTACCCTGAGAGACCTCAGGCTGGTATGGAGTATATGCCGTCAGGAACTCGGAACGGGAAATGATCTGAGGGATGACGGCAGGAGAATAATGGTCGTATGCACCGAGTCCGCAGAGACAGAGCATCTTTCTGTTCTGTTCGGCGAGACCTTCGAAATAGCGGCGGACCTCAAGTTCCGACATTGCGTCGGGAAGGTCATATTCTTCCCTATAGATGACATCCTCCGGAACATCGGAGTAGAGATCCTCGAGGGATCCCGCTCCGATCCTGTCCAGCATCTGCCTGATGTCATCTTCCGTATGAGGAAAATAAGCGAATGCCATAATCTTACTCGTTAGCGCACATTGCCTCGTATGCGGCTGCATCCATAAGAGAATCGAGCTCCGAAGGATCGCTCATCTCCACCTTCATGATCCAGTTTGCAAATGCGTCCTGGTTGAGAAGCTCGGGAGCGTCCTCAAGATCTTCGTTGATTTCTACTACAGTTCCGGTGACAGGGCTGAAGAGGTCACTTGCCGCCTTCACACTCTCGACTGCACCGAATTCTTCTCCGGCTTCAACTTCATCGTCAACCTCAGGCATGTCAACATACGAGAGGTCACCCATTGCGTGCTGTGCAAAATCTGTGATGCCGACGATTGCAACATTACCTTCTACCTTTACCCATTCGTGTGACTCGCTGTAATAGAGTCCTTCAACTGTTTTTGCCATAATTCATTTATTTTTTATAGTTTGTTTCATAAAAACGACGTTTTGTGACGATGCCCGGGAACACTTTCTTGCGGATGCGGATCTGCACAGATGTGCCGAGGTCAGCATATGCCTTGTCAACCATAGCAACGCATACGCTTCTGTCCGTCGAGATCGAACGGTAGCCAGTAGTCACCACACCGACCTGTACGCCATCCGCTTCCACAGGGTATCCCGCACGAGGAATAGCCTTGTCCTGAAGTTCTATTCCCACGCTCTTGCGTGTAAGGCCGGCTTCTTTCTGAGCAACAAGAGCCTCACGGCCAATGAATTCCTCCTTATCCTTAACCTTCGCGAACATCCCGAGTCCGGCCTCAAGAGGGCTGATGTCATCGCTCAGTTCGTGTCCGTAAAGCGGAAGTCCTGCCTCGAAACGAAGTGTGTCACGGCATCCGAGTCCGCATGGGACAACACCGGCCTCAAGCAGAGTATCCCAGATTTCTCTGACAGCTTCATGCGATGCATATATCTCGAAACCGTCCTCGCCCGTATAGCCTGTACGGCTGACTATCATACGTTCACCCTTGTATTCCGCTTCATAATATGTATAGAACCCGAGACCGGCAGCTGGAGCAAGTCCGAGAGTTTCAACAGCATATTTCTCTGCATCAGGTCCCTGAAGCGCTATCTGTCCCCATGAATCTGAGGCGTTCACGACTTCCACATCATATCCTTCCTTCTGCGCGCAGATCCATTCATGATCCTTAGCTATATTGGAAGCATTCACCACGAGAAGATAATGATCAGGCTCGAATTCCTTATAAACGAGAAGGTCGTCAACAGTATTGCCGTCCGGATGTAACATCATTCCATAGAGAATCTTTCCGTCCTCCATTCCGGCCACCTTGTTGGAGAATATATGATCGACGAACTTCTCCGCGTCAGGGCCGCTGACGAAAATCTCACCCATGTGCGAGACGTCGAACATTCCCGCCTTATGGCGTACGGAATTGTGTTCATCTGTGATGTTCGAGTATTGGATCGGCATAATGAAACCGCCGAAAGGGCTCATCAGAGCTCCGAGGGCTAAATGCCTGTCGTAAAGACAGGTCTTTAAAAGGTTCTCTTCCATATAATCAATAGTATAATTTATCAACAGGTTTGACGGACTTTTCCGACATGAGGGGAGGCAGGACAAAATAATCTTTCTGCAGAATCTCGATGGCGGCGAGGTCAGCATCCTCAAGAACGACCGAATCCTCACAGAAATGCTCTACAAGAGCATCCTTGACATCATCAAGCCCGAGCGGAAGGACTTCCGACAGGTTCATCACCCTCTGCCTGACTGATTCCACGCCATGTCTCTGAAGTTTCTCCACCGGAGGCATGAGGGCCTGCTCCATTGACGTAAAATCTGTTGAGTGAAGAAGGGTGCCGTGGACGATGCTGCGGTCCGGCAGCTGATGGAAGGCATTCCCGCTCACCTTGCGCCCTCCGACAAGAATATCGTTCCTTCCAGAACGGCAGGCATCGGTTCCCAAGGAGCACAGACAGGCGGTCAATGCGGAAAGATACCTGTCAAAGACCGCCGCTACGTCTCCCCTGCGGGAAATGAAGGAAATCATGATATTGCCTTTGTCGGAATAGACACATCCTCCGCCGCTCTTGCGACGGACCACCTCAATGCCGTTACGGCTGCAATATTCCATATTCACTTCATTTTCAAGAACCTGATTACGTCCGAAGATCACCGTCGGCTCCGACTGCCATACAAAAAAAGCCTCGCCCTCAAAGTTCCTTGCCACGAATTCCTCCATGGCAAGATAAAAGGCAAGACTGCGCTGACCGGCATCAGGTAAGACGATGTTTGTCATATCAATTTCTAAAATCCTTCAAATTTAATAAAATTTGAATCAATCCATACAATATTTTCTACAAAACAAGAAACGGTTTCTAAAAATTTAAACGGTTCCTGAACCAAGCCCGGCACTAAATATGTCAATGGAACGGAGTAGTGTAAAACTAAGGTTATGGAACAGAAGATCAAGACCGGCCTGACCATGAGAAGCATGTTCCGGGCTATGATGGAAGGAGGATATTATCCCACCTTCAACAAGACCCATATACTTTTCAACATCGACGATAATGTCGCCGTCGTGGAACATGAAGAAGGAATACTGTCCGTAAGGCTGTTCTTCACGATAGATGAAGACGCGTATGACCTCTTCCTCGAAGCCTCGAACGCCGCCATGCTCGAGACTTTCGCAGTGAAACCTGCGATAATGGACGACATGAAGACCATAATGTTCAGCTGCGAGACCCTTTGTGACAGCATCAGGCAGTTCAGGAAATTTCTCCCGCGCTGCATAAGCCTTCTTGAAGAATCACTCGCCACCCACAAGGAGAAGATGAAGAAGTTCGTACTCGAAGAAGAAGCCTTATCAAGACGAATCCCCGCCTCAGACGAATGGATGTCCGAAGCAGGGAATATCAAATCTCACAAGATACTTTCTTAGTTCCGGTGTGCCGGTCTGAGAAGGTCGAGGACAACCTTTACAGGATTGAATGTGGCAAGAGGAACCTCTACGAAAAGGGTGTTCCAGTCGCTCATCGCACCGTTCCAGAGACCAGGAAGCTCAAGAGCCTTGAGTTCACGACCCTGATAGCTCTTCGAACTTATGAATCCCGCATCCTCATCGACATACTTCAGAAGATCGAAGCTCTCGCCCTTGTAGTCATGCAGACAGCATACGATGTCAACAGGATTGAAGTGGGTCGCCGATGCGAGGGCATTGCGTGCATGGTCGTCCGACATGTTGATCTGAACGCTCTCAAGCACCTGAAGAGAAGTAGAACCGTCCTTCTCGGCGATGATGAAAGGGCCGCCGCCAGGCTCGCCCTGGTTCTTCACCATGCCTGCTACCCTTACCGGACGGTCGAGCTTCTTGCGAAGTGCAGCCACTCTCTCCTTAGGAGTCCCGGCAGCCGGCATCTCTATGCAAAGCACATCCCGGAGATAAGCCTCGATGTCGTCGCACAGAGCCATAGCCTCCGGTGAAGCAGCAAGGTCCTCATAGACAGGGTCGTATCCCGGAACACCGACAGTCGTGTTTCTTGAACCCGGAACAGGATTGCAGACTGCATCAAGCTCCTTAAGATACCCGTGGAGAGTGTCACGGAGTTCGAGAGCCTTTCCGAGAAGCACCTTCTTCCATGTCGCAGTCTCAGGAAGCAGCCTTTCATTGGCCACATTGTCTATGTTCTTGATGGAAACGACCTCTTCCTTGATATTGTTGAGATTATGGATGAGGGCGCCATGTCCGGCAGGACGGAAAAGAAGAGAGTCCGTCTCTGTCCTGAAAGGCTTGTTCTCCACATCTACAGCCACAGTGTCGGTAGCCTTGTCCTGGAATGTGAATGATATATTATATGTGACGCCATATCTTGCCTCGTATGCCGCCTTGACCTCGGCGTATGCCTCTTCAAAGAGATGCTGATGCTCAGGAGAGATGGTTACGACGAGGTTCGCGGTTCCGTCCTCATTCCTCATATAGTTCTGAGCCTCGACGAGATGCTCTGCGAAAGCAGTACGTATCTCTCCGTCAGTATATCTGTGGAACTTGAGCACTCCCTTAGGCTTTGCTCCATAACCGAGTCCCTCATCGGTAAGGGTCTTTGCCAGCACAGACATACGGTATTCAGAGCACCTGCATGACTGCTCTCCGAAAAGCTCTGGAGAATAGAACGCGAACTCCGCAATCCGGTCAACGAATTTTGCAGCCGGGGCATCGTCCGGGAGTTCCTTTCCTTCCTTGAGGGCATCGAGACCGCTGAAAAGATCCTTGAACATACGCGAAGCCGCACCAGAAGCAGGAACGAACTTGCATTTTCCATTGATCCGAGCCCCCTCATAATACTTGACGGCAGCCTCGACACCGGCCTCATCAAGTACCTGGATACCCTTTTCCGGGGTAGCAGGAGCAACGATCTTCATCCATGGGAAGCCTTTTCTGAAGCGCTCCACCTGTTCTTCTACTGTCTGCACCGACGAGCCTCTCTGCTCAATCTGCGCAATGTCTTCTTTTCTAAACATATCTTGGTCATTAGTTGGTTATTCCACGTATATCTCGCGCCGGTACTGATAGTCCGAACGCATCTTCTCGAAATTCCCCGGCTCCATGCGGAATCGGAAATCGTCTGTAAATATAGGATAATTATACTGAAAAACAGCTGCAATCTCACCCTGTTTCTTGTCCTTCAGGTCGAGGAGCACTGGCTCATGGTCAGGTAGATCATTCTCAGGATAATAGCCATAGAGTTCCTTAATCCCGAAATACTCAGCCACAAAATGCACAGCCGAAGCCGTACCGTTCTGCTTTCCCTGATATGAATACCCCGCTATATGAGGAGTCGCCACATCCACAAGGTCTATAAGGTCTTCATCCACATCAGGCTCGTTGTTCCACGTATCTATGATTGCCGCGCCGAGCTTCGGATAAGCCTCCTTGAGAGCCGCCTCATCCATTATCTCTCCCCTCGCTGCATTGATGAATATGGTTCCCGGCTGCATCTGAAGGAAGAAATGTTCGTCTGCCATTCTTCTCGTGGTCTCGTCCAACGGCACATGCATCGTCACGATCTGGGAATTGGCAAGGAGATATTCGAGAGAACAGAAGCCATCTCCGCCTTCCGCAGCGGCACGCGGAGGGTCGCAGCGCAGCACATTGAATCCGAGATACTCAGCCATGGCCTCAACCTTGCGTCCGACATTTCCGACACCTACGATGCCGAAATTATAGCCGTCAAGCTTTATGGCCTTGCGGGCCGCAACACCGTACAGGGCCGAAAAGACATATTGCATGACTCCACCGGCATTGCACCCCTGCGCATTATGCACCTCGATGCCCTTGGCTGCGCAATAAGGAAGGTCTATGTGGTCCGTTCCTATAGTCGCCGTCGCTATTATCTTCACGGCTGTACCGTCCAGAAGTTGGGCATTGCATCTTGTACGGGTCCGGATTATCATCGCATCCGCATTGATGAGGTCATCATGACATATTTCCCTGCCGGCGATATATACAACTTCGGCGTATGGTTCGAAAACACCCTCGAGAAAAGGGATATGCTTATCTGCTACTATCTTCATAATCATCTCAATACTAAAGCCTTGACTGCCGGTCCATCTTTCGGTCCCCTGACAAAAAGATCGTCATGCGCAAGGAATTCATTCATTCTCTGCATTATAACATCCTTCTGGAAATAAAGCTGGTTCCGCACAACGGAAGAGCTGAGACTGCAATAGACCACTCCCCTTTCGTAACCCACATCCAAAGTATATCGCGACGCACCCGAAACAGTATTCCACGCCTCAGTCACCCTCTGTCTGTTGATTCCAGAAGCTATCTTCATATCACGGATGAACTGGGACACAAGCTCCTGCATCCCCACAGCCTCCTTTCTCCTTATACCTTCAGCCATATCTATATCCTTGAGAATGTTCCTTCCGCCGTATCGTAATAGACCCTGTCCTGAGTCAGTCCGTCAACGATTCCCGACATGCGGACCTTATTGCTGTCGGTAATGAAGATCTGGCCAAAATCCTTGCCGGACACCATCTGAAGCAGATTCGATATGCGGTTCATATCCAATTTGTCAAACACATCGTCCAGGAGAAGGATCGGTGCAAAGCCGTATTTCTTCTTCATTATTTCATACTGGGCGAACTTAAGTGACACAAGGAAGGATTTCTGCTGCCCCTGAGAACCGCATCGGCGGATCGGATGACCGTTCATTGTAAAGATAAGATCATCCCTCTGGATGCCTACGGTTGTGTATCTGAATATCCTGTCCTTGTCATACGATGCTTCGAGAAGGCGGTCAAGAGAAGCCTTGTCAAGCTCGGAATCATACTCTATATCTATCTGTTCGCAGCCTCCTGAAACAGCTTTATAATAGTCCGAGACTATGGGCTTGAGATCCTCCACAAAGCGTTTGCGCGCCTGATAAACAGGCTCAGCAAGAGCTGACATCCTCATGTCTATGACCTCAAGAAGGGATCGGTCCGGCTCCATTTCCTTCAGCATTCTGTTGCGCTGCAGCAGCAGCCTGTTGTACTGCTGGAGCGACACCATGTATTCCCGGTCCATCTGCGAAAGAACCGCATTCACAAATCTGCGGCGTTCCTCTCCGGATTCGCTCACAAGTGAGATGTCAGAAGGAGAGACCATCACTACCGGCAATATACCCACATGCTCAGAGACTTTATTATATGGTTTGTCGTCCCTGCGCACCTTCTTCTCCCCCTTAGTCGTCATCTTCAGGGCGAAACGGCTGCTCAGCCCGTTCTCCATCCTGTATGTCCCGGCAACGGAAAATTCTTCCGTACCATGACGGAAAGTGAATCTGTCCGAAGTCGCAAATGCGCTCTTTGTCATTGAAAGATAATGGATTGCATCCAACAGATTTGTCTTTCCCTCACCATTGTTGCCGCTTATGCAGTTGATGTTCGGAGAGAACTCCAGTTCCTGAAGCTCTATATTTCTGAAATCCGAAATGACTATTTTTTCAAGAATGGGCATAGACTGTCGTATATCTCTGCAAAGTTATGAAAAAACGAAGAACCCGTCAATTCCAAGGATCGAACTCTCCTCCGAATGATACGTCCTCTCCTGTATAGGCTCCGGACTCAGGCAATGATTCCGAAGGCTCTCCGATGACAAATTCCAACAGCCTGTTATACCCGGCAGCCTCATCCCATATGCCATCATTGGCAAGACGGATCGAGAACAACGGATTATCATGAAGAGTCACCTCAGGATCCGGCAGATTGAGATACAATGTACATGTACCGGATGCCTCTGAAGGAATCCTTATGGTCTTTGCTACCGTCACGGTCTCTCCGGCAAACCAGTAACGCGGATCGACATCATCACACGTGAACACTGTCTTGACTCCGTTTCCGTCAACAAGGACGAATTCTACACCACGGCCGTTCATCGGAGCCGCGAATCCTGTATTCCTTATCTTGAGAACGACATGGAAGTCCTCTCCCGGCACGGCGGCTGACGGATACCATAAATCCGAAAGCGACAATCTGTAGCCGAGACGACGCTTTATCTCATCAATGCATCCGCTGTCAGTCCATCGTCCGATCACATCCTGATGGTAGTCATTGTTCAGATAAGTCCAGTGATAATCCTCCATATCCTGAAGCGAGTTGTCACATGTGCAGTAGTCCGACAAGCCGCAGGTCTCGCCACCCATCAGGACATATCTCGTATCCTTCTTCCAGTACTCGCGGGTCTCGTCATCGCCGAATGTACCATAATCCGAGCTCGAAGCCCCGAAGCAATCATTGAAACATGAAATACGGGCAAGATCAGATCCGTTGTACGCCGTGGCTGCTGTGAGAGTATCCGTATAACTCCCAGCATACATCATCCTTTTGAACATCGGTGTACGCAAGGCTACGGTACGGTCCGACGGCATGGCATCCAGAAGGGCGTCCACGACTTCCTTGCGCAAGGCATGATCTTCCTCGGTCTTGGGGTTGAACACGAAATTGTCGGTATAGTACCACTCTCCCCACACACCTATGAAACCTGCCTGCAGACACATGATGACGTCTCCGTATTCCTGGAATATAGGCTTCAGCTGCTCTATATGGCGGGCTACCCATTCCGGTGAGGCATCCCATGGCTTGTCAGATTCTCCGGCACTGTCCTTATAAGAGAATCTGAGCACACATTTCGCTCCGTTGTCGCGCAGAAGCTGCATCTCGTTTCTTACGCGCTGAAGGAAACTGTCTGCAATATCGGAAGTCATATAATCTGTAAGATAGTAACTGGCATGTATAATGGTGTGGTTCTTCAGTCGGGCTGTGAGGATGTTGTCAGCGGTTATTGGGTAATTTATACTACTTCTTGCAGAATAGAATCCACGTTCAGGATTGGCAATATCATCATCAGACTCAGTGAATGTCAGATGTATCCTTCCCGCGAATCCATCTATATCGACACAAGGCATGGAAAGTACAGAGGAGCGGAGTATCTCATTGGTGGAAACTGCCGTTTCAAGAACAATCTCAACATCTTCGGAATCCGTGACCGTAACCTTGAAGCCTTTGGAAAAGCGGACAGGAGGAAGAGATACAAGGAATGATGTCTCAGAATCGTCGGACAGGCGGACACCGTCTCCGCAGTCGAGAGCCACCGAAGTATAGGATTCTTCCGACATTTCAATGACAGGCGCATTCCCGTCTGAGTATGCCGTCACGACAGCCGGTCCGGAAAGCTTCTCCGAATTGTTTCCTTCTATTCTGATGGCCTTCACGATGCCGGATCCCTTGAAGCTGAGCTTCATCACGCCCATCACATTCTTGAACTTCAGAGAATGGTCCTCAATGGTCTGCGAGACCGCAACCATCGGAAATGAGCCGTTGGCAAAACTGCCTGCGGCATAAGACTGGGTCTGAGGGAGGACTACATTACCTATCTCATATCCCGCGCTGCCTGACCCGGCAGGATCGCACGAAAGGGATTCCATATAGGGATAAAAGGCCACATTAGGGAACAGGTTCCCGGACTCTTCGGAACCGCTTATCATTGTAAAAACTCCCTGCCCGGTACCTGCCGAAGCATCGGTTACCTGATAGACATCGGCACCGGAACGGCCCCGGAATATCGCAAGTCTGTCTCCTTTGGACCATACTATACCGGTTTCGCCGGACAACGCAGTCCTGGTCTGAGAATCCAGCTGCTCCGCAATTGCAGTAAAATCATTCTCTCCGGGATACGAGCCTACAGGAATCACTTCACGGCAACCGGAAAACAGAAAAGACGCCTGAACAAGAAAATACAAAAACTTCTTCATATAAACTTCATTTTTACCAGCCCCATGATCCGGGAACCTCCTCAAGACCTTCAAGATTGCTCAGGCACAACAAGCCTTCGAAACTTAATTCAATCACGTGAGCAACAGGAGTATCGTATGAAACTTCAGCCATAATAAAACATTTTGAAGAAGTAAAGATACAACTATAATTTGAATAAAAAAAGAGTATTTCTCATTTAAACAGTTTACGGGCTTTGTGGTTTTGACAAAATTTCCTAAATTTGCGGGCTGTTTGTGCGGCATACTCTGCGATTTTCATCCGCCGGGTCCCCCAACACATTGAATGACAAATAATAAAACTAACAGATATGGCTAAAGAAATCAAAAATCAGAATGCCGAGGCAGTCGTTGAGGCAGTCTCCAAGACAGAGAAGTTCTTCAACGAGAACGGCAAGTTCCTTTCCATCATTGCAGTTGCAGTGGTTGTAGTCGCAGCAGGTATCTTCTGCTGGTTCAAGTTCGCTTACCAGCCTAAGGTCGAGGAGGCTCAGGGTCAGATGGCTTACGCTGAGCAGAATTTCCGTGCAGGCGACTATGAGCTCGCCCTCAACGGTGACGGCAACATGCTCGGTTTCGCACAGGTGATCGACGAGTATGGCGCAAAGGCCGGCCGCTCAGTATATTTCTACGCAGGAGTATGCGAGCTTCAGCTCGGAAACTGGGATGCCGCAATCAAGTATCTCAACTCATACAAGGGCAAGGATGCCATCCTCAAGGCACGTGCTACAGCATGCATCGGTGACGCATACGTGGGTCTCGAGGACTACGGCAAGGCTCTCGGATACTTCGAGAAGGCTGCCGCAACGGCTGACAACATATATGCAACAGGCTACCTCCTCAAGGCTGGCGTGACAGCCGAGAAGCTCGGTCAGGACGCAAAGGCACTCGGATTCTACAAGCAGATCAAGGATCAGTACCCTTCATCAATGGAAGGCTATGATGTTGACAAATATATCGGACGTATTGAAGCAGAATAATCATGGGACGCGCGTTTGAATTCCGTAAGGAAAGAAAATTCAAGAGATGGGGTCACATGGCCCGAGTATTCACTAAGATCGGAAAGGAAATAACCATCGCTGTAAAGCAGGGAGGTCCTGATGTGACTGGCAACCCGAGACTCCGCGCCCTTATCCAGACAGCACGAAGCGAGAACATGCCTAAGGACAATATCGAGCGTGCAATAAAGAGGGCTACAGACAAGGATCAGGCTGATTACAAGGAGGTTGTATTCGAGGGCTACGGTCCTCACGGAATCGCTGTCCTCGTAGAGGCAGCTACCGACAACAACAACCGTACAGTTGCGAATGTACGTTCATACTTCACGAAGAGCGGCGGCTCACTCGGAACTTCAGGAAGCGTTGACTATATGTTCGACCGCAAGGGCATGTTCCGCATGAAGTCAGCCAATCCATACGACCTGGAGGAGCTCGAGCTTGAACTCATCGACTATGGAGTAGAGGAAATCTTCGAGGAAGAGAACGAGAATGAAGAAATGGAGATTGTGCTCTACGGTGAGTTCACCGCATTCAACACTATCCAGAAATGGATCGAGGACAACGGTTACGAGCTCATAGCAGCAGAATTCACAAGACTCCCTAATGTTGAGCTCAAGGTTCTTGAAGGCGAGGCAAAGGCTGATGTCGAGAAGCTCATCGAGCGTATCGAGGAGGACGACGACGTTCAGAACGTTTACACCACAATGCAGCCGTAATCCGATTTCAAGGATTTCATATAAATGGCGGTCAGAAATGATCGCCATTTTCATTTTTTCACCACATCCCTTAAAGGTGTGGTGAAATTGTTTCTACGTAGGCCGAAATCTCTTTGATTATCTGAAGAAAATACTAACTTTGCCGAATCGGCCTTGAAAAAATCAGGGTGATTAAAATGATAATTATATGAGCATTCAACAGGAAAAAATCAAGGAACTGGTGGAGCGAAGAGCTTCCGCCCGAATGGGTGGAGGGCAGAAGAGGATCGACGCACAGCACCAGAAAGGCAAGCTGACAGCAAGAGAAAGACTTGCCATGCTCCTCGACGAAGGCAGCTTTGAAGAATTCGACATGTTCGTGCAGCACCGGTGTACGAATTTCGGAATAGAAAAGACGAAATTCGACGGTGACGGAGTCGTTACGGGAATGGGTACTATCGACGGTCGTCTTGTATATGTGTTTGCACAGGACTTCACCGTGACCGGAGGCTCCCTCTCCGAAACCATGGCCCAGAAGATATGCAAGGTAATGGATATGGCCGTACGCAACGGC
Source organism: uncultured Muribaculaceae bacterium (assembly GCA_964466235.1). Lineage (GTDB taxonomy): Bacteria > Bacteroidota > Bacteroidia > Bacteroidales > UBA932 > Cryptobacteroides. The sequence continues at coordinate 38,498 of CAYXMV010000001.1, forward strand.
GCACCTTTCATCGGCCTCAACGACTCAGGCGGTGCAAGAATACAGGAAGGAATATGTTCGCTTGCCGGCTTTGGTGAGATCTTCGAGAGAAACATTCTCGCATCAGGCGTGGTTCCTCAGATTTCCGGTATCTTCGGACCTTGCGCAGGAGGCGCGGTATATTCCCCAGCCCTAACCGACTTCACCGTAATGATAAAGGATACATCATACATGTTCCTCACGGGTCCCGGAGTAGTAAAGACAGTAACAGGAGAAACGGTCACCCAGGAAGAGCTCGGAGGCGCAAGCGTCCATGCCACAAAGAGCGGCGTGGCACATTTTGCAGCCGGGAATGAAGAGGAAGGCATACAGACAATCAAGAATCTGCTCAGCTTCCTGCCTTCAAGCAACAGAGAGGAGGCTCCTTTCGTGGAAACCTCCGATCCTGCCGGCAGAGTGGATGATGCGCTCAATGACATCATTCCGGACAATCCGAACAAGGCCTATGACATGTATCAGGTCATCGGAAGCATTGTTGACGACGGCAGATTCCTCGAAGTTCACAAGACCTGGGCAAAGAACATAATCGTGGGCTTCGCCCACATGAACGGCCGTTCTGTCGGCATTGTGGCCAACCAGCCTAAGATACTTGCCGGAGTGCTCGACATCAATGCATCACGCAAGGCTGCCCGTTTCGTCCGCTTCTGCGACGCATTCAACATCCCTCTCGTGACCCTCGTCGATGTCCCTGGATTCCTCTGCGGAACACAGCAGGAATACGGCGGCATCATCACCAACGGCGCAAAACTTCTCTATGCATACGGCGAAGCTACTGTACCGAAAGTGACGGTAACTCTCCGCAAATCATACGGCGGTGCCCATATCGTTATGAGCTGCAAGCAGCTGCGTGGAGACATCAACTACGCATGGCCGTCTGCAAACATCGCCGTGATGGGTGCGGAGGGTGCCGTGGAAATCCTCTATTCAAAGGAAATAAAGGCCATGACAGACCCTGCCGAGCAGACTAAGGTAGCCGAAGAAAAGAAAAAGGAATACAATGACCTCTTCTGCAATCCTTACAACGCCGCAAGCTACGGCTATATCGATGACGTCATCGAACCGCGCAACACACGCTTCCGCGTGATCAGGGCACTTGAGCAGCTTGCAGGAAAGAAGCAGGAGAATCCTTGGAAGAAGCACGACAACCTTCCACTCTAAAATCTCTGCGGCATGAATAGATTTATATTATTGCAGACATCCGAAAAAGTCCTGGTCAAAAGCGCTGAGATGCTTGAGAAAGACCCTCACGGAGCCATCATAACCATTGTTTCCGTAGCCGTGGTATTTCTTGCATTGTTTATACTGTGGGGCGCCTATGAGCTCATCGGAAAACTCTCATCCGGACAGATCAAGTTTCCCGAGTGGAGAAAGAAGAAGGCGGTCAAGCCTGCAGATGCTCACGGAAAGCCCGGAGATGAAGTTGCGGCAGCCATAGCCCTTGCCCTCGACCAGGAGATGAAAGGAGAAGTCTATGCCGCAATCGGCACGGCTCTGCACCTCTATATGAATGACACGGTCCACGACCTCGAAAGTTACGTAATCACAATAAAACGCAAAAGATAATCATGAAAGAATATAAATTCAAGATCAACGGCAACGACTACAATGTTGCGATCAATTCAGTGGAAGGCAATCTTGCTTCAGTTACAGTAAACGGCGCTCCATATCAGGTGGAGCTCGAGAACGCACCGGCTGCAGCACCGGTCCAGGCAGTTTCCGCCCCTGCGGTTCAGTCTGCTCCAGCTGCAGCACCCGCTCAGGCTGCACCGGCTCCCGCAGCACCATCAGGCGCAGGAAAGGCTGTGACATCACCTCTCCCTGGCGTAATCATCACTCTCAAGGTCAATGTAGGAGACACCGTGAAGCCTGGTCAGGTTGTTGCCGTGCTTGAGGCCATGAAGATGGAGAATGACATCGAAGCCGAATTCGGAGGCACCGTGACAGCAGTCAATGTAGCAAAAGGCGACTCTGTCCTCGAAGGCGCAGCCATCGTGACGATCGCATAGGCATCGTAATCCTGAAAAACACGAAGGATCTATAACAAGTTTGCTATGAATACAGTAATAGAAAGTCTGCAGCAGTTCTGGGGCTATACCGGCTTCGCCAACATGACATGGCAGCATATCCTGATGATATTCATCGGAATAGCCTTCATTACAGTTGCAATCCTGAAAGACTGGGAGCCTCTGCTCCTCGTTCCTATCGGCTTCGGAATGATCATAGGCAACATTCCGTTCACCGAAGGACTTCAGGTGGGAATATATGAACAGGGATCCGTGATGAATATCCTGTATCAAGGCGTCCAGACCGGATGGTATCCGCCTCTGATATTCCTCGGAATCGGAGCTATGACGGATTTCTCCGCCCTCATATCCCAACCTCGTCTGATGCTTATCGGAGCTGCCGCACAGATCGGTATCTTCGGAGCGTATATAGTTGCAATGCACATGGGGTTCACCCCGGCAGAATCGGGAGCGATCGGCATCATCGGAGGTGCCGACGGCCCGACAGCCATCTTCCTTTCGTCAAAGCTCGCACCTCATCTCATGGGAGCGATCGCAGTGTCGGCATATTCATACATGGCACTCGTTCCTGTCATACAGCGTCCTATAATGCTTATGATGACGACCAAAAAGGAAAGACTCATCCGCATGGCACCTCCGAGAGCCGTGAGCCAGAGAGAAAAGATCATCTTCCCGATAGTAGGATTCATCCTCACCGCCCTCATCGTTCCTTCGGGAATGCCTCTGCTCGGCATGCTCTTCTTCGGTAACCTTCTGAAGGAAAGCGGCGTGACCAAACGTCTTGCCGAGACTGCACGAGGACCGCTCATCGACGTAGTCACCATCCTCATCGGAGTGACCGTAGGATGTTCTACTCAGGCAGACGTGTTCCTCACAGTCAACTCCGTGAAGATATTCGGCCTCGGCCTGATGTCATTCGTGATTGCAACCATCTGCGGCGTAGGTTTCGTGAAGATCATGAATCTCTTCCTCAAGGAAGGCAGGAAGATCAATCCGCTCATCGGTAATGCAGGAGTCTCTGCCGTTCCGGATGCTGCGCGAGTTTCGCAGAATGTAGGTCGCGAGTTCGACAAGAACAACCATCTTCTCATGCACGCCATGGCACCGAACGTGGCCGGCGTCATCGGTTCTGCTGTCGCAGCCGGTATCCTTCTCAGCTTCCTCGGATAGTCCTAACGGTTTAAACAAGAAAGCATAAGCCTAAACATCCTGCTGCATCCGCCGGCAGGATGTTTTCGTTAACACGCTATCGCACAATGCATTAGCTGATATATGCCGATTTATTTTAAAGTTGATAGGAAAATAAGTAACTTTGTAGGTTTGAAATACAGAGAAATGAATTTACCTAACGACAGGATATTGATTCTGGACGGTGCAACCGGCACAATGATCCAGCAATACGGACTTACTGAGGACGACTACCGATGCGGGCCGTTTGCGGACTGTGCAAAGGAACTTAGAGGCAACAACGAATGTCTCAATCTTACACATCCGGAAATAATCAAGGCCATACACGAGGAGTACATTGCGGCTGGAGCAGACATCATAGAGACCAATACATTCAGTGCCAACAGGATCTCCCAGGCAGAATACGGATGTGAGGGATTTGTCGGCCGTATGGCTTACGAGGGTGCCCGTATTGCCCGCGAGGCTGCGGACCGTGCCAATATGGGCAGGCCTTCAGACAGACAGGTACTGGTAGCAGGCAGCATCGGGCCGACATCCAAATCGCTTTCTCTTTCGCCGGATGTTTCGGATCCGTCCTTCAGGACGCATTCATTTGATGACATGAAGAAGGCTTATAGGGAACAGGCCGAGGCACTTATTGAAGGTGGAGCCGATATTCTTCTTGTCGAGACATGCTTTGATGCTCTAAATGTGAAGGCTGCGCTGGCCGGTATCATGGAATATTGCCGGCAGTCTATGCCTGATTATCCTGCAGGATACCCGCCTGTGATGCTGTCAGTATCGGTAGGAGACAGGAGCGGCAGGACATTGACGGGACAGACTTTAGAGGCATTCTACACTGCCGTGCGGCACTACCCTATCGTCTCATTCGGTCTGAACTGTTCGCTTGGAGCTGCTGAACTCATGCCTCTGGTCGATGATATGTCCCGGTGGTGCGGATGCGCAATAAGCTGTTATCCGAATGCCGGCCTGCCAAATGAGATGGGAGGTTATGACCAGAGCCCGGCAGAGATGGCTGCCGCAGTAAAGGCTATGGCATCAAAAGGACTTTTGAATATTGCCGGAGGATGTTGCGGTACGACTCCTGAGCACATCAGAGCGATTGCTGGAGCTTTGGACGGCATCAGGCCCCGGGATCTGTCCGTAAATCCTGAATACAGGATATTGACAGTGAGCGGATTGGAAGCCGTAAAGGTGGATGTCAGGACCAACAATTTCACTAATGTCGGCGAAAGGACAAATGTGGCCGGCTCAAGGAAGTTCGCGAGGCTGATTTCTGAGGGGAAATATGACGAAGGACTCCGGATTGCGGCAAAGCAGATCGAGGACGGCGCAACCATAATTGATATTAATATGGATGACGCCATGCTTGACAGCGCAATGGAGATGGAAAGATTCGTGAGATATGTCTCCAATGATCCGGCTGTGGCAAAGGCTGTCCTGATGATTGATTCATCACACTGGGAGACTATAATTGCAGGACTCACTAATGCTCAGGGCAAGTGCATCGTAAACTCCATAAGCCTGAAAGAGGGAGAGGAGGCATTCATCGAAAAGGCACGGACGATCAGGTCTTTAGGTGCCGCGATGGTGGTGATGGCATTCGACGAGAAGGGGCAGGCCACCACATACGACAGGAAGGTGGAGATATGCTCGAGGGCATACAGACTTCTTACGGAAAAGGCGGGAGTACAGCCTGAGGACATAATTTTTGACGTCAATATACTTTCCATAGGCACGGGTATCGAGGAACATGCAAGGTACGCGGCTGACTTCATTGAGGCGGTAAGGTGGATCAAGGCCAATCTGCCGGGCGCACTGACTTCGGGCGGAGTTTCAAATCTGTCGTTCGCATTCAGGGGCAATAATGCCGTACGCGAGGCCATGCATTCGGCATTTCTCTACCACGCGATCAAGGCAGGACTCGATATGGCCATAGTCAATCCTTCTATGCTTCAGGTCTATGACGAGATCGAACCTGAACTGCTCAGATGTGTGGAGGACGTCATATTTGACACCGATCCGTCCGCAACCGAAAGGCTTATTGACAAGGCTGCGCGGATGCTCGAAGAAAAGTCATCGAGGGACGGAGCACTGTCGTCACCGGGCAACGGAATGTCATCATCGGACTCATCCGCATCATTTCGGGCGGCGGCAAACTCCCAGACCAGCCTTTCGACAGAAGAAAGACTTAAGACGGCACTGATAAAAGGCAGTGCAAGCGGACTGGAAGATATACTTGCCGAGGCAATGGAGAAATACGGCAGCGCACTTGACATCATCGAGGGCCCGCTGATGGAAGGCATGGAGGCTGTAGGAAAAATGTTCGGCGAGGGGAAGATGTTTCTGCCTCAGGTGGTCAAGTCCGCCAAGATAATGAAAGATGCGGTGGATATTCTCAACCTGAATATCGGGCAAGACAACAAGGGGCTTCATGAGCGCGACACCCGCAGCAGCAAGACTTCAGAAGAAAGTCGTGGCAGCGATGGCGCCAGACCCGACAAAAGTGAAGGGGCGGCATACCCCTCGGGGATGTCAACGGGATTGACCGGGGGCAGGACAAATTGCATCGTACTTGCTACAGTAAAGGGAGATGTGCATGACATCGGGAAAAATATCCTGGGGATAGTACTGAGCTGCAATGGATTCAAGGTCAAGGACCTGGGTGTCATGGTGGATAAGGAGACCATTTTGGATGAGGCTCAGAAGAACGGGGCGGACATAATCGCGGTCAGCGGTCTGATCACTCCTTCTCTTTATCAGATGGAAGAGCTTTGCAGGGAAATGACCGCAAGAGGAATGGACATTCCGCTTTTTGTCGGAGGTGCCACGACCTCTGCACTGCATACTGCTGTCAAGTTAGCTCCGCTTTACGGCCATGTCTTTCATGGAACTGACGCTTCAGCATCAGCCGTGATGGCCAAAAGATGCATGATGAACAGGGAAACATTCGAAAAGGAACAGCATGAGGGGCAGGAAAGGCTGAGGGTACTGTATAATAAAGGAGCAGGCTCTTCGGACAGGAGCGGGAGCAGTTCAAAGGGATCCGAGGCTCCAGATACTGGATACGGATTCCCGGAGGATACCTATCCTGAAACATGTCCGCACGACATTACGCTCAGGCAGCTGACCACAGCTGATGTAATGCCATACTTCGACTGGAAGATGTTCTACGCCATCTGGGGCGTGAAATATGGAAGTGCAGTGCCGGAGGTTGCCGAACTGATGCAGCTCAGAAGAGATGCGGAGGATGAGATTGCCGCAGGACAGTTCAGGATCATGGTCAGTGCGCGGTTCCTCGAGGGCTGTTCTGACGGGAAATCCATCATCAGCGATGCCGTAACCATCCCGATGATGAGGCAGGAAACCGGTGAACGCCTGTCGCTGTGCGATTATGTCATCTCACAGAAAAGCGGAAGCCGATCTCCATTCGGGGTCTTTGCCATAAGCGTACATCCAACGGATGCCCATGTCACGGGATGCAGCTGTCCGGCATGCACCAACAGGTATGAGGATCTTGTGGCGCGGACTGTGCGGCAGACTTTGGCCGAGGCGGCTTCGGAGTGGGTCGGCAGGAATATCAGCGAAGAGATCCTTCACTCCGCTCAGAATGACGGCAGGAAGAAGGAGAATGGCTTGATCAGGATCGTCAGGCCGGCGGCGGGATATGCCAGCTGCCCGGACCATAGCCTGAAGAAAGACATACTGCAACTTCTTGGCGAAGAGGTACATATATGCGGCGACAACTGTCGTCACGACCACAGGAAAGACACATTGGGAATCACAATGACGGACAGCTATGCAATGATGCCGGAATCCAGCATCTGCGGCCTGATGTTCATGCATCCGCAGGCCGGCTATCCGGATATAAGAAAAATAAGCAGAGAACAATACGAAGAATATGCAGTGTCACGGGGCATGGACGAAGATACCGCCCGCCGTATCCTCGGACATCTGCTTAAATGACATCATCATGAAAGTATCTGAAATCCTTGCCGACAGCACGAAGGCTTATCCTTCGATAGAAATCGTCCCTCCGCTCAGGGGGCTCACAAAGGAGGAACTCATCGAGAGTATCGCCCCGTTCATGGAATTCAGTCCCAAATATATAAATGTGACGAGTCACAGGGATGAATTCGAATACAGACAGGAGGGTGACGGCAGTTTCAGCCGGCATCTCGTACGCAACAGGATAAGCGAGACAACTGTCTGCGCCGCCATAATGTCGAGATATGACGTAGAGGTCGTGCCTCATCTCATCTGCGGCGGAGCCACAAAAGAGGAAATAGAGAGCCGCCTGGACAATCTCGCCTTCCTCGGCATCAACAACATAGTCGCCCTGCGCGGAGACTGCATTTCAGGAGAGAAACGTTTCTCCCCCACTCCGGGAGGATACCGGTACGCAAGCGAGATGGTTGAAGGAATAAGAAGCTATCAGGGAAGCAGCACATACCGGCGCAGCCGCGGTCTTGAGGCCGATGACAGGTATTTCTGCATCGGTGTAGGCGGTTATCCGGAAAAGCATTTTGAGGCGCCGAACATAGAGACGGACATCGCCAATCTGAAAAAGAAGGTTGACGCCGGAGCGGACTATATCATCACCCAGATGTTCTTCGACAACAGGGTTTTCTATGACTTTAAGGAGAGATGTCGCGAAGCGGGCATCAAGGTTCCGATAATACCGGGCCTCAAGCCTCTCTCTACGGTGAAGCAGATCAACACTCTGCCGGAAGCCTTCTCACTCGACATTCCCCTCGAACTGACATTGGAGATGAAGAAGGCGGGAGACGACAGGGAAAAGGCCTACAGAATCGGCCAGGAATGGTGTATAATGCAATGCAAAGACCTTATCAGTCACGGAGTTCCGGCTGTCCATTTCTACACGATGGGAAAGACACGCAACATCACAGAGATACTGAAAGAATGTTTCTGACCTTAGGAAGCGTCTGATTATTTATACCGGAAAAAATGTATTTCTCATTTTGAAACAGTTTACACAAAATATTTAGGTTTCTTTATAAATAATAAGTAAATTTGTCCGTTTAGGAAAAATTAAAACACAAAATATATCGATATGCAGAACAAATTGCAGGAATTGACAGACAGACTTTATAACGAAGGTCTGTCTAAAGGCAAGCAGGAAGGCGAAGAGCTTCTTGCAAAAGCTAAGGTACAGGCAGAGGAGATTACGGCAAAGGCACAGGCCGAGGCTGACAGGATCATCGCTGCCGCTCAGAAGCAGGCTGAGGAAATCAGGACAAAGACTGCATCTGACGTAAAGATGGCTGCCGGTCAGAGCATCGCCGCTACAAAGAAGGACATCGAGACCATCATTGTAGGCAGGATGACTGAGGCTGAAGTAAAGAAGGCCCTCACATCGGCAGAATTCGTGAAGGAGATCATCAAGGCCGTGGCCGGAAAGTTCACTACTGAAGGTCCGGTCGAGCTGGCAGTCGTTCTTCCGGAATCATTGAAGGCCGAAGTCGAGCCTTTCGTGACTAAGGAGCTCGCAAAGACTCTCGGAGCAGGCGTGGAAGCCTCTTTCTCAAAGAAGGTATCAGGCGGATTCCGCATCGGTCCAAAGGACGGCGGCTATTTCGTAAGTTTCACAGATGAGACGTTCAACGAACTCATTTCAGAGTATCTCAGACCAGCTACCAAGAAATTACTTTTCGGTTAATGAAGAATTACGTCTATATAATTGCCGGGCTTCCCGACTTCACTCCGGACTGGAGACAGGGGGAGAAGAGCCTTGACGAATATCTCGGACAGATGAAGGAACTTCTCTCGGAGAAGGACAACGCTGTCGTAAGTTTCGTCGAGAGCGGTTTCGACAAGGAAAAGATCGGGCTTGAATTCTACAAGGAGGCTCTTTCGGACGGCAGCAGATTCATCAGGGAGTTCTTCCTCTTCGACCTGAACGTCCGCAACGCCAAGGTGAGATACCTCAATCAGGCCCTGGCACGAGACCCTCAGAAGGACATTCTTTCGCTTGCATCCCCTGAAGATGAGGAAATGGGACTCGGACAGGAGGAACCGGAGTTCAAGGAGGCGGCTCAGCTTCAGGCCATCCTTGAAGGCAAGGACATTCTCGCCCGTGAGAGAGGTATAGATGACCTCTACTGGGAAAAGATCGACGAGCTCACCGTATTCAACTATCTCGACTTCGAGAAGATTCTTGGAATGGTCGTGAAGATGATGATCATCCGCAGATGGCTCATCCTCGACGAGGAGGCCGGACGCGAGATGTTCAAGCGTCTCGTAGATGAGGTACGCGGCACTTTCAAGGGTGTCGAATATTCAGAAAAATAAGAAACTGTTTAAAATTTTATAATTTGAAATATTATGATGAATTTTCGAGTAGATTTTTTCTGTTTTCAGAGGAGGA
>CAYXMV010000002.1:0-47413 GCA_964466235.1 uncultured Muribaculaceae bacterium
TTTAGAAACTGTTTAAATTTTTCTCCGAAAAGTCATTAATTGTTGAAACTGAATAAATCTATTTGTCTATTATGCGCCTTTTCGGCATATTTTTCCTCTTTTCCTCGTCAGATAGCACCGCTATCCTCCTCTGAAAACAGAAAAAATCTACTCGAAAATTCATCATAATATTTCAAATGATAAAATTTTAAACAGTTTCTTTGTCCTGAAGCTGTTGTTCTGCGGCCATTGCGGCGTTGAAACAGTGGCGGCATAAAGGCTCATATATGTCTGTCTCGCCGAGGACCACAAGCTGGTCGTTCTTGGACAGTCTGTGTGAATGCTGGGCCGGACTTCCGCATTTCACGCATATAGCATGTACTTTCTGAATGTCCTCAGCTACGGCCATGAGTGCAGGCATAGGGCCGAAAGGCTTGCCCATGAAATCTGTATCAAGTCCGGCGATGATGACTCTGATTCCTCTGTTTGCCAGAGCCTGTACCACCTCCACAAGTGAATCATCAAAGAACTGGGCCTCATCTATGCCTACTACATCCACATCGCTCGAAAGCAGCAGCATGCTGGCGGGCGAGTCTATAGGAGTGGAAGGAATGCTGTGCGAATCATGGGAAACGACCTCGTCCTCAGAATATCTCACGTCAATGCAAGGCTTGTATATCTCGACCTTGAGCTTAGCGAACTGAGCTCTCTTCATTCTTCTGATGAGTTCCTCGGTCTTTCCTGAAAACATTGAACCGCAGATTACTTCAATGGAACCTGCTTTTTTTACACTTTCTAAAAACATTTCCTTACTTTTGTAATTAATAATTAGGTCAGATTGGCCTCAATGATTTTTTTTGAGGAAGGCAAATATAGTCAATTATTGTATTATGGAAAATAGGGAACAGCAAATTTTATCTGAAATACGTCAGATGATTTCTTCTATGCGTTCGCAACTGGAACTCCTCGAGGACAGGGTGTCTCAGCTTGCGGCGGATTATGAATATGAAGCAGTTGATGAAACTCCGATAGATCTTGATATAGAGGATCTTGTCGGACCGGAAGTCGTTGAACAAGAAGAAGTTACTGAGGACCTGCCGGCGGTGGAGATTTTTGTTGAAGAACCGGCCGAAGATCTTGTTGAGGAACCGGTGATCGTCGCTTTTGAGGAGCCGGTGACGGAAGAGGTTCTTGAGGAACCGGTGACGGAAGATGTTGTCGAGGCTGTAGAAGAAGACCTTGAGGAAGTTTCGGAAGTCGTAGCTGAGGAAGATGAAGATCTGCCTGAGACTGAGATGCTTATAGATGCTGCAGCTGCGGCGGCGAAACCTGCTGTGATAGATGCGATGGCTACTAAGGAAGCCTGGCGTATTGACATTCCGGGATCGCCTGTAAAGGATATACGAAGCGCCATTTCCCTCAATGACAGGATCCTGTTCATCAACGGGCTTTTTGATGAGGACCCTATGCTTTTCCAGACCGTTCTCACAAAGATAAATTCGATGGCAAGTCTTGACGAGGCCGTTGAATATGTCAGAAGCGAACGCCCTTCGTGGGACATGGAATCCGATGAAGTATATCGTTTCATGATGGCCGTGCGCCGCCGTATCCAGTAATTAATTTGTCATCTCGCGCAACTTTTGTCATTTCGTGCGAAATCAGAGATCTGATATCATTGCCATGCCAGGAATATTATACATAGTCCCGACTCCGGTCGGAAATCTCGAAGATATGACCTTCAGAGCCATACGTGTCCTGAAGGAAGCCGACCTCATACTCGCGGAAGATACCCGTACAAGTTCTGTCCTTCTGAAGCACTATGAAATAAAGGGAAGGATAGAGTCGCATCACAAGTTCAATGAACATAAGACTGCTGCCATTATCAAGGAGCGCATACTTTCCGGTCTTGATGTAGCCTTGATCAGTGATGCAGGTACTCCCGGAATTTCAGATCCCGGTTTTCTTCTTGTCAGGACGTGCGTTCAGGAAGGTATTGAAGTCCAGACTCTTCCCGGTGCCACTGCCTTTGTTCCTGCTATAGTGTCATCAGGTTATCCTTGCGACAGATTCTGTTTCGAAGGATTCCTTCCTCAGAAGAAGGGACGCCATACGAGGCTGACCGAGCTTTCGGAAGAGACGAGAACGATGATTTTCTACGAATCTCCCTACCGTCTTGTCAAGACGCTGGAACAGTTCGCGGAATTCTTCGGTGCGGACAGGGAATGTTCGGTTGCCCGTGAGATTTCGAAAAAGTTTGAGGAACATAGGAGGGGCAGTCTCGCAGAGGTCGCTGCGTGGTATAGCGGACATGAGCCTAAGGGAGAAATCGTAATCATAGTGGCTGGTGCTCCTGAAAAGAAAAAGGAGAAGAAGTCATATAAGAAGGAATCGGATGAGGACTGAAAGACTATAAAAAAAAGAAAAAAGTATAAAAAAAAGAAAAATCTACAATGGTGGGACGAAATTCTTCCCTTTATATATAACATGTTTTCTATCTTTGAATCGTCATGTTACATAATTTTTTTTCGGGCATCTGATTTTTATCAGGTGCCTGTTTTTTAGAAACGATATGGGTGAGAAGAAAAATACCAAGGGCCTGTCCGAGTCCTTCATTGCAGGTGTCATTGCCATAGTCTTCCTGATTGTCGGATTTCAGACGGCCCTTTTCATACATCGTGCGGCGGTGGTCAGGATTGCAGCGGAAAGGGATGAACCGGATACCGTATATGTATATTCTGCCGATGATTCAAAGGAAGCGGGAACTCTGCAGAGAAATGGAAAGGCGGCAGCAGCAGAATCGGTGAGCAGGGCGTCAGAAATAAAGAATACTGCGTCTGTCAGAAAGAATTCAACACATTCACCGAGGGCCGAAGCTGTGAGGACGAATGCTCCACGAAGTCGGATAGAATCTTTTGAATTCGATCCCAATACTGTGTCTGTCGAAGATCTGTGCCGCCTCGGATTCACGCTCAAACAGGCTCAGGCTATTGACAATTACCGTCAGAAAGGAGGACGCTTCCGCCGTCCAGGTGACTTTGCGAAGTCTTTTGTGGTGTCTGACAGTGTTTACCGAAGGCTTGAACCATATATCGATATTCCTCTGACGGATCTTAATCTTGCGGATTCGGCTGCTTTTGATGCACTTCCGGGAATCGGAGGATGGTTTGCATCCCGCATAATCGCGCACAGGAAGGCTCTCGGAGGATATTCATATAAGGAGCAGCTGATGGATATTCCCCGTTTTGATGAAGAAAAGTATCGCTCCCTTGAAGACCTGGTGACAGTTTCCCCGGAGAATTCGGTTCCTTATCCCCTCTGGTCGCTTCCTGCAGATTCCCTCAAACTTCATCCATATATAAATAATTATGAAACAGCGCGTTCCATCGTTCTCTACAGAGATAATTCACCGAAGTCTCAATGGACAGTGGAAGCCCTCGCCTCCGCCTCCATCCTTCCTCCTGACCTTGCTGCAAAGCTTTCCCGTTGCCTGATAGCCTTGCCTTGACCCGGTATGGCATAATAATATGCATCATTTATCTGTCATATCTATTTTTTATCTATTTTTGCGGACTGATAAATGAGATATGACTATGGAATTAAAGGAAAATAAGAATATGGACGGGCTTCCTGAGAGGACGGATTTCTCTAAGGAGGATGCTCTATTCATGCAGCAGGCAATAGACCTGTCAGTTCAGAATGTGGAGAACGGAGGTGGCCCCTTCGGAGCTGTCATCGTCAAGGACGGGAAAGTGATTGCGACCGGTACAAACAGAGTCGTGCCTAACAGCGACCCTACTGCACATGCGGAGGTGTCTGCAATACGTGAAGCATGCCGCAGACTCGGTACATTCAAGCTTGACGGGTGTACCATATATTCATCGTGCGAACCATGTCCCATGTGCCTGAGTGCAATATATTGGGCCGGTATCTCCCGCTTGTGTTACGGTAACACCAAAGCTGATGCCGCATCCATCGATTTCGATGACTCCTTCATATATGACCAGCTTCATCTCAGCTATGACGAGCGATCTCTGAAATGCGAACATTTCATGAGGAATGAGGCACTTGCGGCTTTCCGTAATTGGGCTGCTAAAACCGATAAGGTAGAATATTAAAGCTGTTTAATTTTTTCGGCAATAAATAATTTGTAGATAAATTTAAGCAGTTTCTTAAAAGAATCAGCCGTTCCGACCGGAACGGCTGATTCTTTATTCCTGAGAGTTGAGGAGAGCTTCGCGGATCTTAGCCTCGATCTCGTCACAGAGTTCAATATTATCTGTGAGCAGAGCCTTGACCGCCTCTCGTCCCTGTGCAAGCTTGTTCTCGCCGTAGCTGAACCATGAACCGCTCTTCTTGATCACGTCATACTCGACTCCAAGGTCTATCACCTCACCCACATGAGATATTCCCTCTCCGAATACGATGTCGAACTCGGCCTTCTTGAACGGTGGAGCCATCTTGTTCTTCACGATCTTCACTTTCGTGCGGTTTCCGAGAGCCTCGTCCCCGTCCTTGATCTGTGTAGTGCGTCGTACATCCACTCTCACTGAAGCATAGAACTTGAGTGCATTACCTCCGGTGGTGGTTTCCGGATTGCCGAACATGATGCCAATCTTGTCACGGAGCTGGTTGATGAAGATGCAGCATGTGTTTGTTCTGCTGATATTTGCGGTGAGCTTCCTGAGTGCCTGGCTCATGAGCCTTGCATGGAGTCCCATCTTCGAGTCACCCATCTCACCTTCAATCTCTGCCTTAGGCGTCAGCGCTGCAACCGAGTCTATCACGATGATGTCGATTGCACCGGAGCGGATGAGGTTGTCCGCAATCTCGAGGGCCTGTTCTCCGTTGTCCGGCTGAGAAATCAGCAGCGTGTCAAGATCCACTCCGAGATTTTTTGCATAGGTGCGGTCAAAAGCATGCTCGGCATCTATGATGGCAGCGATGCCGCCTGTCTTTTGAGCCTGAGCGATGGCATGGATGGCAAGAGTTGTCTTACCGCTGGATTCCGGTCCGTAGATCTCGATGATTCTTCCTCGCGGATAACCGCCGATGCCGAGTGCCGAGTCAAGGGCGATCGAACCGCTCGGGATGACCGAAACGTCCCATTTTGGCTGATCTCCTAACTTCATGATCGTACCTTTGCCATAGTCTTTCTCAATCTTGTCAATCGTCGCCTGCAATGCCTTGAGTTTCGCAGCATTGACCTCGGTACTTCCCTGTACTTCTTCTTTAGCCATAAATGTTGAATTTTTAAAATGTTATTCGCCGGAGGAACTTTTCCTACAGCAGAGCAAATGTAATGAAAAAAGATTTCACCTGCAAAATAATACCTTATATGTGCCAAACTGTGACACATTATGACAATTTCCTGAAAAAATACTTATTTTTGCATTCTTGTAATTTGTTGAACTTTCGCAACAGCGAAAGACCTTGAACCAGAGGCCGGCAGGCCGACAGCAAGTCCTTTCCCTCGGGGAAAGGATTCAGGACAGGGGTGACATAGACGACGGAAAGAGCGGCGGGCAAAGTTTCGCAAACGCCTCCAACTTTCTAATACATAGTATCTTACAACTTGCGAAACTTGAGAGTGATATGTCAGAAGGTAAGGCAATGAAAGAAAGACTTCTCGGAAAGAATCTGGAGGAACTCAAGGCCCTTGTGGCAAAGGAAGGACTGCCTGGCTTCACAGCTAAGCAGATAGCCCGGTGGCTGTATGTGAAGAAGGTGCGTACCATCGATGAGATGACCGATCTTTCAAAGGCTGCCCGTTCATCTCTCTCAGAAAGATATGAGGTCGGCTTGAGTGTCTATGCAGGTCTGCAGATCTCTTCCGACGGCACTAAGAAATACCTCTTCCCGGTCAAGTGTTCCCACAGGCGCGGCCTGAATGTCTGTGACGACAATATGGAGGAAGGAGCTGTGGAGGCCGTCATGATTCCTGATGACGACCGTGCGACACTCTGTGTATCATCCCAGTCCGGATGCCGCATGGGTTGCAGGTTCTGCATGACCGGTCGTCAGGGCTTTCACGGTCATCTTTCAGCGGCAGACATCATATCGCAGTTCATTGCCGTCGATGAGTCTGACCGTCTGACAAACGCCGTCTTTATGGGAATGGGTGAGCCGTTGGACAATTATGACAATGTAATGCGTGCAATAGAGATCCTGACGGCCGACTGGGGCTTCGCGTGGAGTCCTAAGAGGATCACGGTCTCGACCATCGGAGTGCTTCCGAACCTCAAGCGTTTCCTTGAGGAAAGCCGTTGCCATCTTGCTGTGAGTCTCCATGATCCGTTCGGGCCGGAGAGACTGAGTGTGATGCCTGTGCAGGGGGCATGGCCGATCAGGGATGTGATAGACCTCATAAAGCAGTACGACTTCACCGGACAGCGTCGTGTAAGTTTCGAATATACGATGTTTGCAGGCTTCAACGATACCAAGGCCCATGCTGATGCACTGATCAGGATGCTCAGAGGGCTTGAGTGCCGTATGAACCTTATCCGTTTCCATAAGATACCTGATTTCCCGTATGATACATCTCCGGGCGTGATTATTGAAAACTTCAGGCAGCGTCTCAATAATGCAGGAATCACAACGACCTTGCGTGCATCGCGCGGTGAGGATATTCTTGCGGCATGCGGAATGCTTGCGGGAGAACATGCAAAGAAGGCTGATAAAGATTTATGAAACGTATAATTCCGGTCATATCGCTTTTGGTCATGCTTCTGATGGGAAGCATGGGGCTCCATGCCCAGGGAATCGACCATGAAGCGGACTCTCTGGCGGTCGTGAAGATGCAGAAACGAATGGCGGAGATAAGGAAGTATCGTCCGACCGTGGCGCTCGTCCTCAGTGGAGGAGGTGCGAAAGGTGCTGCCCATATCGGTGTGATAGAGCATATCGAGGAACTCGGAATACCTGTTGACATGGTGCTGGGTACAAGCATGGGAGGACTTATCGGAGGTCTTTATGCCCTCGGCTATACTACGGAGGAAATGGATTCTCTTGTAAGGAACATGGACTGGGGCTGGGCATTCAGCGACAGGCTCTCGCGCGAGTACATATCATATACTGACATGAAGTATAAGGAGAAGTACATGCTGTCCATACCTTTCTACTATGAAAGCGACTATTACAAGATGAAGATGGCGGATGAACATCGTTTCGATGAAATGGACCGTCTTGATGTGCTTCATATCGGTGCTGACAGTGAAAGCGGTACGGATCTGCTCAAGAACAATCTGCTCGGAAGTCTCCCGTCCGGATATATATATGGTCAGAATGTCAGCAACCTCATAAGTTCATTGACTATAGGTTATCAGGATTCAATTGATTTCCAGGAACTTCCTAAACCTTTTGCGTGTATTGCCACGGATATGGTGTCAGGAAAGGCTAAGATATGGCATAGCGGCAAGATGAATACCGCCATGCGCTCGACGATGTCTATTCCGGGAATCTTTGCACCCGTCAGGACAGAAGGGATGGTGCTTGTTGACGGAGGAATGAGGGACAACTACCCTACAACTCTTGCCCGGGAAATGGGAGCGGACATAATAATCGGTGTCGATCTGTCTCAGAAGCAGAGGACATACAGGCAGGTCAACAATATCGGCGACATTCTCGGACAAGGTATCGATATGCTCGGGAGAGACGCATTTGAGAGGAATGTGAATGTACCTGATGTGAAGATCAAGCCCCATCTTCCGGAATACAATATGCTCAGTTTTTCTCCTACGGCTATCGATACCATAATAGTCAGAGGAAGGGAGGCGGCAATGGCACAGGATTCCCTGTTGAGGCAGATTGCGGAGCGGACTTCAGGAAAATATGTATCTCCGCTAAAGAAGAAGGCATATGATTTTCATGCAGATTCCCTTGTGATTGCGGATGTTGAGATACGTGGAGTTCTACCGCGTGAGCAGGCATTGCTGATGGACAGGCTGGATCTCAAGTTCGGACAGAAGATCAGCAGGAATGACCTCGACCATATCGTTGCGCAGATATATGGTACTCAGGCGTATGATTATGTCACATACGAACTTCTCGGCTCGAGTGAACCTTTCAGGCTTGTGCTTACATGCAAGAAAGGACCGATCCATCAGTTCGGTCTTGGAGTCAGGGCTGATACTGAGGAAATCGTGTCTGTCCTGCTCAATCTCGGAATAAATGCCCATAAGATGTATGGACATATCTTCGATCTTACAGGTAAGGTCAGTGCTAATCCTTATCTTCAGTTCAGGTGGTCGTACGATGTGCCGAAGATTCCTACTCTTAACGCATCGGCTTCGATAAGGTGGACCGACATGAATATGCTGAATTTCGGAAACAACCTGCTCAGCCTCAATTTCCTTCATGCGAGACAGGAAATATATATGTCGAACATCAAGTGGAACTGGTTTGACATCAAGGCCGGTCTCAGGAATGATGTGTTCGATATACGGAATGTAAAGGCTGAACAGATCATGGGTGACTATGATTTCAGCCAGTTGACCAATGACTTCGTATCATTGATGGCCGATGCACGGTCTGACACTTTCGATGACGGTTATTTCCCGAAGAAAGGCTTTACGATTGGTCTGGGCTATTCATGGACATTTGCCGGATTTCCAAATCATGTCCATAACTTCCATACTGCTAATGCAGATGCGAAGGTCGTGGCGCCGCTCGGTGAACGCTTTGCGCTTCTGCCATACCTGAACGCCCGTTTCCTTTTCGGCAATGACATTCCGGTCGCATATTTCAATGCAATCGGAGGCTCCCTTGCCGGACGATATGTCGATCAGCAGATTCCATTCATCGGCATCACGAATCTTTCCGCCATGAAGAACATCCTGACCGTATTCGGTGCGGACCTGCGTTTCCGTCTGGCCCGCAACCATTATATCACTGGAAAGATCAATTATGCCCGTGACAGTGACAGAATCATGGAATATGGAAAAGGACTCGGATATTTCGGTGCGGGAATTGAATATGCTTTTGACACTATTTTCGGACCGATCAAGGGAAATATACATTGGTCGAACATCACCGGCAAGGTTGGTGTATATCTCAGTGCAGGATTTGATTTTTAGGTATGGACGGAGATAAATTGAAGGTGCTTGACAGAATGAGGCGGCTGTGCTCACGAAGGGAGTACAGCAGTTCGGATATATTGAAGAAAGCCACCGAGGGATCGGATGGCGATGCTGTAGCTGCGAGGGAGATTCTCGAGGTGCTGACGAAGGAAAAATATGTGGATGACCTCAGGTATGCTTCAGCTTTTGCTCGTGACAAGGCTTCGATAGCAGGCTGGGGAGACGTGAAGATAAGATACATGCTTTCTGCCAAAGGAATCTCCACATCGGTCATTGAGGCGGCTCTTCTTGAGATTGACCGCCCGAAGGCCGGACAGAGACTTGAAAAGCTTATGGAAAACAAATGGAAATCCCTTAAGGGCGATCCTCATGGCAAACTGAAGCTCATACGTTTTGCTCTTGGAAGGGGATATGGTTATGAAGAGGTGGCTGAAGTTGCCGCTACTCTTTGCAGATGAATTGATTAAGGAATGGAAATATATGAATGGTTACAGAAGATTGACGGCTGCGGAGATAGAGCAGCTGAAAGCGCAGATGTGTACTGCCGCTGACTGGGATTCAGTAGAAGTGGCATGCGGATTTTCTGCGGAACATGTAAGGTCGGCACGCTTTTCCGGACAGGTGAAGATCGGGGCCTTCCACAAGGAGTTCGCTCTTCCGGGCGGTATGGTGAAGCATTCTGGACTTTATCATGTCACACTTCATAATGTGACGGTAGGGGATGACTGCTGCATCGAGAATGTCAAGAACTATATAGCGAACTATGAAATAGGTGAAGGCACGTTCATCGAGAATGTCGATATTATCCTTACTGACGGGATGACCTCTTTCGGAAATGGGGTTGAAGTCGCTGTGCTCAGTGAGACGGGAGGACGAGAAGTCCTTATATATGACAGACTTACAGCTCAGACTGCCTATGTCATGGCACTTTACAGGCACAGGCCGGATATGATTGCAGGACTTCGTGAAGCCGTAGGTCGTCATGTCTCCGGCGTGACATCTTCCACAGGACGTATCGGGCGCAATGTCACTATCGTTGACGCAGGATACATAAAGAATGTGAAGATAGGAGACAGCTGCAAGATCGAGGGAGCATCCCGCCTGAAGAACGGAAGCATAAACAGCAACGATGCGGCTCCCGTACATATAGGTGTGAATGTCATAGGTGATGACTTCATTATTTCCAGCGGATCGAGCGTTGAGGACGGTGTGACATTTTCACGCTGCTTCGTGGGACAGGCATGCAGGCTCGGGCATAATTACTCCGCTACGGATTCGCTCTTCTTCAGCAATTGTCAGGGGGAAAACGGTGAGGCATGTTCGATATTTGCCGGACCATATACCGTGACGCATCATAAGTCAACGCTTCTTATTGCAGGAATGTTCTCGTTCATGAATGCGGGATCGGGATCGAATCAGTCCAACCACATGTATAAGCTCGGTCCTATTCATCAGGGTATAATGGAAAGAGGAGCCAAGACGGCTTCGGATTCGTATATCCTCTGGCCGGCCAAAGTCGGTGCGTTCTCATTGGTGATGGGACGCCACGTAAGCCACCAGGATACCTCCAATCTTCCGTTTGCATATCTGATAGAGCAGCAGAACACCTCTTTCATAATGCCGGGAGCCAATCTCAAGAGTGTCGGTACTATCCGTGATGCGAAGAAGTGGCCGGGGCGCGACGGAAGAAAGGATCCGGACAAGCTGGACCAGATCAATTACAATCTTCTGAGTCCATATACTATCCAGAAGATGCTTGACGGCATTGAAATTCTTAAGAATCTTCAGAGGGTATCCGGCGAGAATTCGGACGCATACACATATCAGAGCGGCAAGATCAAGAGATCCTCTTTGAAGAATGGCCTGAAGTATTATGGGATGGCAATAGATAAGTTTCTTGGTAATTCATTGATTACGAGGATAATGAATTCTGAATTCAATGATATGGAAGGTCTGAGGAAGGCTTTCGCTCCTAAGTCGGCCTTCGGAGAAGGGGATTGGGTTGACATTTCAGGAATGATTGCTCCTAAAGAAGCTGTAGCATCGCTGCTTGACGATATAGAGCAGGGCGTGCTTACGGATGTGAATGAAATCAACGGACGTTTCGCATCAATGCATTCGGAATATTATAATTATGAGTGGAAATGGGCTTATAGGATAATCCGCGAGTATTATGGTGTGGATCTTTCCGAGGTTTCGGCAGAGAAACTGCGCGAATTGGTGAACCGATGGAAGAAGTCTGTCGTGGAACTTGACAACATGATCTATGAGGACGCACGCAAGGAATTCTCGCTCAATGCTATGACAAGTTTTGGAGCGGACGGGGACGAGGCGCAGCGCAAGGAAGATTTCATGCAGGTACGAGGCTCCTTCTTCGAGGCTGATCCGTTCGTGATGTCGGTCAAGGAACACATCCGTGTCAAGTCAGAACTGGGTGACCGAGTCCTTGAACTTCTGCATAGAATATAACAGACTGTTTCCATAGACAGGCATACGGCTTCGGAAAATCCTTCCCGCCAAGTCTGCGGGTCCCTTCCTTTTCGGGAAGTATCGGATTCCGAAGCCGTATTGCTGTTTTAAAAAATATCAGAGTCTTTCAAGACATTCCGTCACATTCTTCATGATTCGGGAGAGGATGTCGGTGCCTTCAGCCTTTTCGAACTTGTCTCCTGTTATGTTCTCGTAAAGTTCGATGTAGCGCTCGGTGATGCCGTTGATGATTTCTTCCGTCATCTCAGGGACATCCTGTCCCTCCTGTCCCTGGAATCCGTTTGCCATCAGCCACTCTCTGACAAATTCCTTCGAAAGCTGCTTCTGCTTTTCACCGTTTGCGAGACGCTCTTCATAACCTTCTGAGTAGAAATACCTTGAGGAGTCCGGTGTGTGTATTTCGTCCATCAGATATATCTGGCCGTCCTTCTTTCCGAATTCATATTTGGTGTCAACGAGTATGAGGCCCATCTTTGCCGCGATCTCGGTTCCCCTCTGGAATATGGCTCTTGTGTATGCCTCAAGCTGCTCGTAGTCCTCGCGGCTGACTATGCCCTGTGCAATGATCTCTTCTTTTGATATATCCTCGTCATGTCCCTCGGCAGCCTTTGTGGTAGGAGTTATGACAGGTTGAGGAAATTTCTGGTTTTCCACCATTCCTTCAGGCATTTCCACGCCGCAGATAGTGCGCTTTCCTGCCTTGTATTCTCTCCAGGCATGGCCTGAGAGATAGCCTCTTATGACCATCTCCACCTTGAACGGTTCGCATTTGTGACCGATTGTCACCATCGGATCGGGGACGGCTATCTTCCAGTTCGGAAGAATATCTGTCGTGGCATCGAGGAACTTTTCCGCTATCTGATTGAGTACCTGACCCTTGAACGGTATGCCCTTCGGCAGCACCACGTCGAATGCTGAGATGCGGTCTGAAACCACCATCACCAGATAATCGTTTCCGATGCTATAGACATCGCGTACCTTGCCTACGTAATGTGATGTCTGTCCCGGGAAATTGAAATCGGTCTTTACAATTGCTTCCATTTTATTGTTTTTATTTAAAATAACTGTTCCAGCGACTCTGACCTTCACTTTGGTCAGGGACCGTACGGCTGTGAGGGCATGTCGTTCTGCGGCGCGAAGATAGTGATTTTTATTGGTAGTCGGTGAGTTTCATACGGTATTTGTTGCTGCCGCAATTCCGGAAATACAGAAATCCTTCCCGTATCTCTCCTTTCAGTGCCTTCCGTTCCCATGTCTTAGGGTCTATGCTGAATGTGACGGCATCCTTGTGACCTTCCAAGGTGAATCCGAGCTGCTCATAGACCTTGCCTTCCGACCATTCAAGGTCGGCGTAGCTCATAATGTCGTCGGGCCTGACATCTTCAATGAACTGTCTGAGCATCTTGCCCATGCCGCCGCTGATACGCAGGTTGGGAAGAGATGCGTATCTCGTCCATTCGTATGACCTTATGATTCTGTCGCCTTTCTGCCATTTCCTGGCATTGGAGAACTCCGCTACGGCAATCAGTTGTCCTTTTTCAACCTTTTTTCCATCATTGCAGGACGCATCTATGTCATCCCTGATCTCTTTTCTGTCATTCCGGGCGGAGTCGAGGACTCTCTCCGCCAGATGCCCCGTATGCTGTCCGAAGTATAGTCCGTACCGATACCTGCACGCCGCATCCCCATAGCTATGGCTGGCCTCAAGAAAATCGGCAGCAGTCGCCTTGTCGATTTTCCTGACCTCGCAGTTACGTGCATAGACCGGCAGAAATACTTCGAGATGTGCCAGCAGACGCGCTTCCATCATGTCTCTCTGCGAATTCCACCTGTCTTTTGTGAGTATTACCGGGTACGTTCCTGATGAAATGATGATTTCACTGATGACGGAATTCAGATTGTCTGAACGTTCTTCCGCTTCTTCGGGACTTGTAGAGTATATCTCGACAGGAAGTATGATTCTTTCATTACCGTATCCCGTCTTGACATTGATGAGGTCTGCTCCGCAAAGATTCCTGCGAGTGCAGCAGAACCCTTTTTTGCAGAGAAACTCCAGAATTTCCTCTTCCAGCATAGTCTATTTCTTCTCCGTCAGTCCCAGATCTTCAATCACCGCTCTTGCATCGAGAGGGTTGTCGGTTGTGAGATATTCGACTCCGAGACCTATCATGTTGGTCATCACAGTGTCCTTATTGACTGTCCATACGTTTACACTCATCTTTTCCTTAAGTGCCTCCTTGACCCAGTTCTTGTTGATTGATAATATGTGATGATTGTAGTCGATTCCGGATATGCCGGCTTCTTTCACTTTTTCGGGATTCTTGTCGCCGTTCAGATACTGTACGGTGAAGCCTGGAAGCTTCTGTGCGAGCCTTTCGCACATATGGAAACTGAACGAAATGAACATCACTCTGTCCGGATCAAGAAGCCCGTGTTCTTCAAGCTTGCTTATCGTCAGATCGACGAACGTATCCTCCACGGCATCGCTTGAATGACTCTTGAGTTCATATACGAGCATCGTCTCGGGATATTTCTTGCCCTGATCCAGATATTCGTCTAATGTAGGGATGGGCTCCCCGTTCTCGAGACGGAAATCCTTGAATTCAGAATAAGGATGCTTCTCTATCTTCTTTCCCTTGACGTCGCTGTCGTGAAATACTATCAGCATGCTGTCTGCTGTCATGTTCACATCAAATTCGCTGCCCCAGAATCCGGCTTCCTGAGCAGATCTGAGTGCTGCGATCGAGTTTCGTGCATAGCCGACTTCCTCGCAGTTCCAGAACCCTCTGTGGGCTACGATTCCTACTTCCTGTCCTTTGTTCATCTGTCTTTTCTTGCGGGCATAAGCCTCTGAAGGCATGAGCATGAGACATGCCACTGCAATGACTGCAAATCTGAAATTAAGTGTCATGATCTATGGTTTATGGTTCTTTATGCTACAAATGTAATTATTTTATAGGTATTTAAGCAAAAAAACTTAACTTTGCCCGGTTATGCCTTGCGAAAATAAGGCAGATGAAAAGTTAATTTAATTCAATATTATAATTATGGTAAAAGTTAATCTGAGCGGCTGCAGCTCTTTTGTAAATGATGCAGACTACAAGGCTTATGTGGAAAAATCTCTTGCGGCTCTTGATGTCCTTGAGGATGGAACAGGTGCAGGAAACGATTTCCTCGGATGGAAGCACCTTCCTTCTGAGACCCTCAACGGAACTCTCGTGGCAGAGTGTGAGGCAGTAAGGGATGCATGGGCGGCTAAGAATGTCGATCTCGTTGTCGTGATCGGTATCGGTGGCTCATACCTCGGTGCAAAATGTGCCCTCGAGGCTCTTTCACATCAGTTCGCAAAGCAGCTCAAGAACAAAGGAAATGCTCCTGAGATTGTTTTTGCGGGACAGAACCTTTCAGAAGAATATATGTGCGAGCTCATGGACCTCGTTCAGGAGAGGAATGCCGCTTGCGTAGTGATCTCAAAGTCAGGTACTACTACAGAGCCAGCTGTTGCTTTCCGTCTGGTGAAGAAATATCTTGAGGATACATACGGAAAGGCAGAGGCAGCTGAGCGTATCGTCGCTGTGACTGACAAGGCACGCGGTGCACTCAAGGGTCTCGCGACTCAGGAAGGCTACAAGACATTCGTGATCGAGGACAATGTAGGTGGCCGTTTCTCGGTTCTTACTCCGGTAGGTATCCTTCCTATCGTTCTCGCAGGCTTCGATATGAATGCAATGCTCCAGGGTGCTCTTGCCATGGAAGAGGCATGCGCAAAGAAGTGCGAGTGCAATCCTGCAGTGCAGTACGCTGCAATGCGTAACGCGCTCTATGCCCAGGGCAAGAAGATCGAGATCCTCGTGGCATACAACCCTAAGCTCACATTCCTCGGCGAGTGGTGGAAGCAGCTCTACGGCGAGTCAGAAGGCAAGAACGGACTCGGCATCTTCCCTGCATCAGTCAACTTCACGACTGACCTCCACTCTATGGGACAATACATTCAGGACGGTGAGCGTACTCTCATGGAGACTGTAGTTACTGTGGAGAAGAGCAACCGCTCAATGCTCATCGAGAACGATCCTCAGAACCTCGACGGCCTCAACTTCCTTACAGGAAAGCATGTAGAGGAATGCAACGCTATGGCCGAGCTCGGAACGAAGCTTGCACATATCGACGGCGGTGTACCTCAGATCTCGCTCTCCATCGAGTGCGTGAACGAGTACAATCTCGGCGCCCTCTTCTACTTCTTCGAGAAGGCCTGCGGCATCAGCGGTTATGTCCTCGGCGTCAATCCTTTCGACCAGCCTGGCGTAGAGGCCTACAAGAAGAATATGTTCGCCCTTCTCGGCAAACCTGGCTACGAGGAAATGGCAGAGGCCCTCAAGGCAAGACTTTAATCCGCCAATGATTTTGGCGCACCCTTTGCAACTACTCTACATCGGTTAGTTTAGTTGTTATTTAGGGTTATAGTTCAACCGGGCAGTCAGAATTTTTCTGGCTGCCCGGTTGATTTTATGCGGAGTTAGGCAAATGTCTGCTTGCTAAATTGCGGAAAAAACATAACTTTGCATCAGAAAGATCAGCAGGGCTTGAAATACTGAAAACATAATTTGTTTTCTTATCATCGTATTCTGAAAATCGCCAATTTTTCAACGGTTACTGATGATAAGGAAAACCGCACTCAAATGGGTGCGGGCTTTCTTATCGTAACCGTGGGCGTTTGGCGATGCCTCAGAATACAATAAGCAAGTCCGCGCCTTTTTTTTGTAAGTTATATACATAATTTTTTAATATATGAATCATCTGATTTCAAACTCAGGAATTCAGTTTATTGTTACTGAAACTGAATTCAATCCCAACGAACCATTACTCGTTGATGGAAGGAGACCATTAAGATACTCTTTCTGTGAGATGTCTGATTTTTTGACAAACGAGTTGGTGCTTGATCTTGTTCATTATTGTGAAAATGGAAATGTGTTCATTCCATTTAATGAGTTAGAATCTGAGAATCAGTTTATTAAAAACATTGGCGGGAAACTGGAGTTGGACGAATTGGGGTTGCCAAAAGTCTCGGAATCATTACAGCCGACTCTATTTACGACCTTCCGCGAAGGTGATCCGGAGTTGATGACAATCAATTCACTATCATCTTTCATGCTTCCGGACAAGAATAATCCTCTTAAAAGGGTTCCGGCTTTTTATCACCTTCTTGATCATTGGCTTCCGGTTCCGATGTTTGAGGTCGGAAAGGACGATATGACTATGGCATATCCTACGAACTGGTGTCGTGTCAAGATTTCTGTTATCGGTGATGGAGCAGAAAAAGGACGTGTCCGTTTTCGTTTGATCTGGGCTTTTGATACAACAACTACAGATGATTCATTGTCAACAACCAAGCCTACCTTTGCGAATGATAATTCAACAAATCTGAATTATGCTTTGTGCAACAGGGTTGATGAGATGAGAAGTTTCTTGCCTCTTGATGATACATTCTCTCAGTATCTTGCAGCATTGTTGGGGATAGATGTTCAAAAGATAGAGCCAAATAAATATAGGTATATTGCATATTACATTTATTTCATCTCTTTCCTTCGTCTGTCTGGGGCAGCTCCTGAGGTTACACTTTACGATAGTCCGGACAAGGAAACAGATGTCGATCTTGTCTTGGATATAGGTAATTCACGCACTTGCGGAGTCCTGTTCGAGAAAAGTGATTTTACAAAAGCCATAATGTTGGAGTTGCGTGATATGTCAGAGCCATACAGAACATATAATCAGCCTTTTGATATGCGTTTTGTATTCAGGAAAGCGGATTTCGGCGGGGCAATGACTTTGGATGAGGATGTATTTGAGTGGAAGAGTTTCGTGAGATTGGGAGAGGAAGCAAAGAGACTTACATACAGGTCTTTGGAGGAGTTGGATACATCAGAACTCCGTACTAATTATTCCAGCCCTAAGAGGTATCTCTGGGATAATAAGCCTTATGACGGTCAGTGGAAGAATATGACCACTGTAGATGATCCTACAAACGTATATGTCAATCAGGATATATATATAAAGGGATTGTCCGATTATTTTGAACCGGACGGTACTTATAACTCTGATGGGGCGTTGAGTCTGTCGAATAATTTCTCAAGAGGATCTTTGATGACTTTTGTCATGATTGAGATATATCTGCAGGCCATTGCACAGATAAATTCGATGCGCTTTAGAGAGAAACATGGTGATTTTGATGTGCGCCGCCGCCTTTCCAAGGTTATTCTTACCTGTCCGACTGCCATGCCGGTTGCTGAACAGATCAAGCTTCGTGAAGCTGCGGTAAATGCATACGATGTGCTTATGAAGAACAATCCTGTGTTGAAGCCGTTGATAATTGCACCATCTCCTGCCGGACTAAAGACTTCATTTGATGCTTTTGGACAGAAGAAACTTGAATGGGCGTATGATGAAGCTTCTTGCGGGCAATTGGTATATTTATATGCAGAGATTGTCGAGCGTTACAAAGGTGAATATAAATCATTCTTTGATATAAAGGGTCATGTCAGGTCGGAACTACAGGAGCAAGGATATGATAAGAAATCGGTTACGATAGGATCTGTAGATATAGGAGCGGGAACTACGGACCTCATGATATGTGCGTACAAATATGATGAAGGTTCCGGAAACAGCGGAAGAATAACTCCGATACCGAAATTCTGGGATAGTTTTTATCTTGCCGGAGATGAAATACTCCGCAAGATAGTCCATCAGTTCGTTATAGAAGGCAATCAGTTTGATTCTCCGAATTTGGGTTGTATTGAAAGCGCGTTGAAATCAAGACTGTATGCGATGACAGATGATGAGTTGTGCAACCTTCCTTGTCTGAAGTCCGGCAAAGAGTCGGCTGCTGTATATAAGTCGAAAGTTGATAATATCATCATGTCTGCATCTCCGCAGCAGAGGAGGCAGAAATTAGATAGTCTTGCCAATGATCTTGTCAATGTGTTCTTTGGTGCAGACATATCGTTACATTATGCTCGTGACAGACGCTGCAGAACTGATTTCAATACGCAGATTTCAGTTCCAATAGCTCAGTTTATGCTGGAGCGCTTACGCAGGCACCGTCCTTCAAAGGTATATGGCTTCAATGATATTTTTACTGAGTATCGTCCTGCAGATTATCTGTTAGATCATTTTGCGGAACATTTTGGATTCCGCTTTGAAGAGTTGAACTGGAGGTATGATCCTCAGGTTATTTCAGAATATGTCAAAGCTACTATGGAGCCATTGATCAAGCAGTTGTCAATCATTCTGTTTGCCTATAATTGCGATATTATCGTATTATCCGGTCGTCCGACATCGATCGACTCTATAAATGAACTCTTTATCAAATATTATCCATTATCTCCGGATAGATTGGTAAGTTTGAATGAAGAACAATACAGAGTAGGTTCATGGTATCCGTTCTCTGATGGAGAAGGATTTTTCTTTGATCAGAAATCAGTGGTTGCTGTAGGAGCTATGATCGGTTATCTTGCTTCTCATGAAGGATTCAAGGGTCTTGTGCTTGATTTCAATGCTATGATGGAAAAAATGAAACCGACGTCTAATTATATCGGTCTGTTTGATTCCAAGACGCAGATGGTAAGGAATTCTGTACTTTCTCCGGAAAACAGTATGGCGACATTGGAAATCAGCAACTTTCCGGCTCATATAGGATGTAAGCAGCTGGATTATTCTGCATATCAGGCGCGACCGTTATATGCGATTTACAACAATAGTCAGAATCCGGTTCTGAGGATGTCGTTGTCAAGATCTTTTGAGGATAAGGAAGTCATATTGTTGGAGGAAGTTACGGACTTATACAATAATCCTGTAACAAAAGGCTCGGTTGAACTTATTCAGCAGTCTATTGCTGATGATGGAAAGTATTGGTTGGATAAAGGAGATTTCGAACTCTCATTAAAATAGCGCTTGGTATGAATAATATGATAAATGAACGTATTGAATCCATCGACATTTCGTTAGATTGGATAAGAAAGAACAGACCGGAACAATTCGATCAGAGATTCATTCAGCTGGTGACAAAAAGACGCCAGTTGAAAAGGATTGCCGATGCGGAAGAGGAAAATCCTGCAATCGCTGCTTATGGCGAGAGCCAGAAAGGAAAGTCGTACGTGATGAGCAATCTCTTGCAGAAGAACGGTATGCCATTCATGATCAAGGCTGATGGAAAGTTGTACAACTTCATTGAGCAGATAAACCCGATGGTGACCAATGTCGAGGCGACAGGTGTCGTGACCCGTTTCTCGTCGTTCAGTCGGAATCCTTCTAAATATGATCCACAATGGCCTGTTCTTGTGAAGTTGCTTTCACCGACCGATCTCGCTGCAATCATTTGTGACGGATATTTCAATGACGTGGATAACTATGAACTGTTCAGTGATGATGATATAAGGACATTTACTGCTGACATTACGGAAAGATACAGGTCCAAGGCTGATGTTCAGGATGTTGTCATTGAAGATGATATTCTGGAGCTTCAGGATTATCTCAAGAAATATATCGGTTCCAAGGCAAGTCCATACTGGAAATCCTCATATTTTATCCAGATCGCAAAGATAATACGCAAGGTACCTCTTGAGGAAATCGTTACTGTGTTTGCTCCTTTGTGGCATAATAATGACGATCTTACAGCATTATACCTGCGCTTGTTCAATTCCTTGTCTAAACTTTCTTTTGCTGATGAAGTACGTGTGTCGATCGATGCGGTACTGAACAACAGGAATACGATAATGAGTGTGGATTGTCTTAAGGGATTGAAGAAGGAGGTTGCTGATAACGATATGCGTGTCGTCAGGATAAAACTGAATGACAGGGTCATAGACGGATTTCTCAAATGTGAGTTGAGTGCTTTATGTCAGGAAACTGTTTATAAGATCGAGGATGAATATCTTTACAGTGAATCGGCTTATTGTATGGATATGGTGAGTCCTGATGTCGCTCCTCGTGTTTCTAAAGGTGTAGTCAAAAAGGATATTCTTGCTCAAAATGATCTCCTTGATTTTCCTGGAGCGCGCCCGAGGAAGTCTTTGATGGCGGAAAATATCGCTGATGAAATAGATCAGATTCTATTGAGAGGAAAAGTTGCCTTTCTCTTCAATAAGTATTGTGAAGATTTCAAGATCAATGTTCTGCTGTATTGTCACGATCATCAGAATGTCGGTTTCAGCAAGATGTATATAATATTGAATTCCTGGATCAATGAATATGTCGGATCAAACGAGAAGAAGAGGAAGGAAAAGATCAGTTCGACAGGTGTTTCTCCGCTGTTCATAATTGCTACAAAGTTCAATATTGACATGGCTGTCAAGAGTAACAGTGCCGCAAATAAAGAAGACGTTCTCTATAAACGGTGGGAAGACCGTTTCAATAAGATAATGTACAAGGAATGCCTTGGTGGTGATTCCGTTACATGGTTCAATAACTGGACAGAATCAGGAGAGACATTCAAGAATACATATCTGCTCCGTGATTTCAAGTATTCCGGCTGTACCGGCGAGGGAAACGGATTGTACAGCGGATATAGCAACACAAGCGGAAAAGAGGAAAGATGTCTGATCAAAGCAGCTGAGATCGATGGACAGGCGGTGGATTTTTACAATCAGTTGAGAGACTCTTTCGTATCGTCTCCTGTTGTCAGGAAATTCTTCAGTGATCCGGCTAAATCATGGGATCTGTCAGCTTCTATCAATAACGATGGTGCATTGTATATAATCGAACAGTTGACTGTCGTGGCCTCTAATATGTGTAAAGCACGCAGTCTGCAGTTCGCTGAAAAGCAGGAAGAAGTAATGCAGGAAGTTTATGCTATAATGTCAGATTTCTATGTTCCTGAAGATTCCGGAGCCGTGCTCGAAGATAATCTCCGTAAAGCAAAGGCGGTTGCCAGAGAACTGGATTTCACCTGCAATGCGGACAATTATTATTTCGGTCATCTGATCAAAGCTCTTCAGATAACAGAAAAGGATGTTTATATAATGCTTCACAGGCTGATCCAGGGATCTGAACTGAATTCGAAGGTTAATAATTATAATAATTATGAACTTATCAGGAAGTCATGTGGGGTAAGATTGGATGAATGCAAATCCGAGGCAGAGAAGTGGAATGTCCTGATCGATACATATTCTTTCTCATCGGTATCTGAAGCCAAGTCTTATCTGGAAAGCAAGGATGTTGACTATGTATCCCTGTTTACGCTCGAATACAAGAAAAAGATTAATTCAGTGTTCATTTCAGATGCGGTGATGGAACTCTGGAAGGAGCAGTTGTGCTCTCCGGAATTCATGGCTTCCGTTTCTGGTGACGGATCGTTCAGTAATGTCGTAATGAGCAACCTTGTTGAAAACATCATCGATACTGCGACTGAACTGAAACTTGCAGACAGGATAGAGTCCATGATTTCGGAATATGTGAATGTGTTCAACATACAGACTGTTGATATGACATTCATCGCTGATATGATGGCAAGCGAAATCAATAATTTTGTTATAGATCTCGGGTATAGATACCGTGAAAAGAAGCAGGTGGATAGCATCAGGATGATGGCTTCTGAACGCAGCCTCCGTATGTTTGAATATCTTGGCTCGGAAAGGAAGTCGGATTATGATGAAGGAGAACTGACATCATTGTTCAAGTCTCTTAATGATAGTAAGGATGCCGTAGCTCCTTCTGTTGAATATAACTATTTCAATTGGAAAGAGTGCGTGATGCTTTCATTTGTTTCAAACTCTTCGATCAGCAGCATGACTGCAGAGGAGAGGCTCGCGAATCAGCACCTGAGAGATATTCTGGATACTTTGAATTAGTTTGACTGAGTATGAGAAAATTTTATATCCGAGAAAAAGGAATCAAGGACTCAGGTAGGTCATTTGTTCCTTTGTGGGCGCCATGGTCGGCAGGTAGTTATCTTTGGCGTTTCTTGCTTTTTCTGGCAATATTGCTGGTATCTTTGGCGGTTCTTATCGGATTGAGAGAATGCAGCGGGTATGTCAACCCTTCTAAGGTGTATAAATCACCGATATCAGATAATATCACTCCAGGTGATCCAGGTACCGGAGGTGGTAGGCCCGGGCCGATTCCTGAATTGCCGGGAGATGATGATAACAGGATTGAACCGGCACCGGATGACAGAAGAATAAAGGATCCTGACATTCCGAGGTATATTTTATCGGACAGACTGAATGTCCTGCTTACAAAGGAATCAGACAATACTCTGAAGAATTTTGCGCAGACTTTCAAGCAACTCTATCCTTCGTCTGAATACGGAATCAGTTATTATAATGAAAAAACCTATTTTCTGCAACTTACGGTTCCGGCGGATGAGCGTGACTTGCTGAGAAATTCTCTGAATTCACAGATGCCTGATTATGACTTTCTTGTGTTTGAGGACGAGGTCTTTGAAGGAGCCTCATCTGTGCCTTCTGATCCTGGATTCTCGGATCAGGCAGCATCGTGGTATTTCAGTCGAGTCCAGGCATACGATGCGTGGACTATAACCACAGGAGATCCAAAGATTAAAGTAGCCATAGTTGACGGATTCTTTGACCTTACTCATCCGGAGTTTGCAGGGAAGATAGTCTCACCATACAGCGTGACAAGGCGGACCGATGAGGTTCATCCTGTATCAGGTCCTTATGCTGTAATCGGTCATGGAACCCATGTCGCGGCAACGGCGATCGGGCTTGCAGACAATTCATCCGGTTTATGTGGCATAGCCCCGGAATGCTCGTTCATACCGGTAAGCGTGGCCTTCGATGACTGTTCTATGACATCTATGTCGATCATTGAAGGAGTCATGTATTCAATTCTTGCAGGAGCGGATGTCGTCAATGTCTCATTAGGAGCGGCAATACCGGAAGAAGCGTCAGATATTCCGATTGAGGACCAGATAGAGATCATTGATAATTTCATGGTCAGACTTGAAGGAGTCTGGGATTATATAGTCGATATTGCAGAAAAATATAATTGTATAATAGTCTGGGCCGCCGGTAATTCAGATGTCCTCTCCGGTCTGGATTCATCCAAGCGTTCTCAGGAAACCATTATAGTGTCTGCGGTTGACCAAAAGTCAAGAAAGGCAAAGTTCAGTAATTTCGGTAAGAATATAAACGGAAAGACATATTCGACAGTTTCCGCACCCGGAGTAGATATTGTCAGCGCAGTTCCTGTGCCGGCCGGTGAGGAAGATGCTTATATGCTCATGTCAGGAACGAGCATGGCTGCACCGGTTGTAACCGGAGCTGTTGCTTTGATGAAGAGTCTTGATAAGAGCTTGTCTGCGACAGAAGTGATAAGGATACTTCAGCAGACAGGACTGCCTCTTGGAGATGATGTCGGCAACCTCATCCAGATCAACGATGCACTGAAGGCTTTGAAGGGTATGTATATGAATTATGATGAGGCACTCGGACAACCGAAATCCATAATTGGCGTCTGGGAGAGTTCGGTCCCTCTCATAAATTCAAGAACGAAAGTGCCTATACAGTTGCTTATGATCTTCGAGTCAGAAAGTGAGGGAGCTATTTATATCAGAGAGAAGGACAGTGGCAATGAATATATGGCTGACCTTAAAGTCATGAGGAAGAATGGAGAGTTTGGTTTAAAGCAATCAACGCCGGCTTATCGAATCAACCCGGAAAATAAAAATGACTATTACAATCTTGCCGACTTCAATTGTACTCCAGATGCAGACACGACATTAAGATGCACTGCCGTATATCCGGATTCGCAAGAAGTCACTTTTAATCTTAGAAGAGTAAAAACAGAATAAATATGGAAACACAGAAAAAAGGAATTAACAGAGCAGATTTTATTGCGGTCCTTGGAGTGGTCGCTTTGGGATTGTTTACTTTCTTGGGCAGACTTTTCCTTTCCGGAGGAAAATTGAACGAGTCTGTCATTCTTGCAGTGGTGACATGCATAGTGGCAGCTTTGCTTCTGGTCATGATGATCAGCGCCAAAGGTAAGGAAAGTTCTTTTAAGTTATGGAGGACAGTCGAGGCGGTAGTGGTTGTGCTGTATATGGCATTTGCGTATTTTACTGCCAGACCGATTCTTCACTTCTTTTCGGTCAACCGGAATAATGAGGAGATTATAGAGGCTGCCAAGGTCGATTTCATTAGGATGGAGGAACAGTTCAGCCAGTATGAAAGGGATACTGAAGCTGCCATTACCATGACGAAAACCAGCCTTTTGAATGCAAAAGATGGGAGAAGAACATCTGATCTGATCACTTTCTGCAAGGATAATTCGATTGAACCGATAAGGGCTAATAACGTAAACCTGTACGCAAGAATGGCTGAGGAGTGTCTCTTGGGAGATGATTATTTGCAGTTCAAGGAAACTGTTCTTTCTGCTTTTGCCGAATGGAAATCCTTGATCAATGACTGGAATTGGCTCAAGGTTCCTATCATTGCAAAAGATATGGTTGGAACCGAGTCTGGAAATTCCGGTATGAATCATAATGTCGCCGCCGAGCTGAACAAGCTGGCAGCTACGATAAAGCTTCCTGAGGTACGACATGTTGACTCGCAATATGACATTGTTTATTACTATGAATGTAATTTGCAGCCTGTCTCGCTGAGTTTTCCGCAGCTGCTGATCCGCGAAGGTGAGATTACTGCTGTTGCAGTCCTGTGGTGTGTCTTGATTCATCTTGTCATACTTTTGAGCTATATCGTGGCCTATAGGTCAGCTAAGACAGGTGTCGGGGGAGGAAGAGGAAAGAATAAGTCAGGTGTTCCTCTCGGAACTTCGTTGGATTTCAATAAAAAAATGGAGGACTAAGTAATGGCGTATTATACTCCGCAACAGATAGAGCAGATTAAGCAGAGGTGCAATTCAATAAAAATCGATATAGTAATAGATGCATTCCGTTCAGGACAGTTGACATGGGCTGATGTGCCGGCATTGTCTCAGGACAGGGTGGCTGCCGTGAAAGATGCAATTGAAAACAATCCAGATCCGCGTGAAATCGAGGATTGGGAAGAAATTTTGAGCCTGCGTCAGACTGCCGGTAAGGAAGCGATGCTTGCGATGAAGTTGGAGAGATATTGCTCGAAATATGCTTCTTCGCCTAAGAATCATATCGCAGATGCAAAGGCTTTTCTGACAAGCATCAAGGAAGATCTCGAAAGAGGGGCGTGGGAGGCAGTGGATAAGTTCTCTTATGATGAACTGGTCAATTATATCAGGTCAAATCCTGGTTCACCATTCAGGGGGAGTGCAGAAGACTCGATTTGGGCTCTCTGTCAAGGTGATATCAACGAGATGAGGAAGTATTGCGTTGATTTCCCTTCCGGCAAATATGCCGGTGAGGCTCAGAGAATATTCGTTCAGTATGACAGATGGGAAAGTGTCAGGTATTCGGATGATATTCTTGAAGTGAATTCATATTCTCGTGAGCAGACTCCGTTTCAGACTCAGGCGAAGATATTGTTGGCGTCAATGAAGTCGGAACTGTTGGCAAGGTATTCCAATTCTCCAATGGATGTGAAGATAGAGCAGATTAGGGAATTGATCGATTCAGGGGTTTTTACGAAAAGGGAATTGATTGATAAGGGGCTGACTACTGAAGATCTGTTTAGTAAGATGATGTCGAATATGGCGAAATTGGAAGCTCCGGAATTTCATGAAACAGGAACTATCAAGACAGCAGCAGAGACAACGGATGTATATCTTTTCGGAATCCCGAGTTCAGGAAAGACCTGTGTCCTGACCGGACTTCTCGGCTCTAATCTATGGCTTCCCGATATGGCGGCATATGGTGCAAGTAGTTATATAGAGTACCTGATCTTGTCCAGAAAACTCGGTAAGGCACCATCATCGACACGCGGTGATAATATTTCAATAATGAAAATGGAAATCAGTTCATCTGCGGGTAAAAAAGAGGTCGTGCATACATTGAATCTGATCGATATGTCCGGAGAGGCATTCCGTGATAAGATTGTCCAGAACCGTGATGCTAAGGTCAGTTTCAATGATATGGGTATCGGAGCCACAGAACTGTTGAAGAATGACAATCCTAAAATCATCTTCATTGTGATCGATTCGGCGCAAGATGGAATGATCAGGACTATGGTCAAAGATGACTCGGGTGAGATCATGCTTGATGAGGCCGGTAAAGAATTATACAGATACACAAGTCAGGATCTCGTGCTGAACAAAATGATTAGTATGCTGATGGCTCCTGAAAATGCTTCGCTCTTGGGAAAGATCGATTCGATACATTTCATAATGGCCAAATCCGATATGTTGGGAAATCTGATGGAAAGGGATGCGAAGGCCTTGGATATATGCAGGAAATATTATATGCAGTCGATCAATAAACTGACAAGTCAATGCAGGAAGCATGGTATTAATGTGGCCTACAATGGTGTGCCGCAGTTATATACTTTCAGCCTCGGCAAGTTTTATTTGGGAAACGTGTTCGAGTACGATTCGAGTGACTCTGACAAACTTGTCAAGGTCCTCAGGGATAATTCGAGGGCGGTCAAGTCAGACGGCTGGAAGGAAAAGATCAAGTCATTTTTTAATGAAGGATTATGGTAGAGATGTCAATTTCATTTTCAATATGGGGAAACAAGTTCTCAAGCGACGGCTATCAGCAGTTGTTGAGAATAGGCAGTGTCGGTCCACTCGAGGATGTGGTGTATCCGGACTTTACTGACAAAGATATTTATTTTTCTGTCATCAATAAGACAGACAAGGTGGTTTATGCACTTACAAAGTCAAACATATCAAGTTATGGTGCGGGACGTGGAGGCCGCCTGAGAATGGGAATAGCCATTCCGAAGGGATATAGAATTTCTCAGGCAAGAAGTCCGTATGCCCTTCTGAAGGAACTTTATGATCACTATTGCGTGGGGTATCTGAGGATCATCGGTAATTCTGCTCAGTTCAAGCAGGATCAGGAAAGACCTGAGGAGTTCAAGGAAATATTGGGCAGATATCCGTTGGAAGTATATAACGGTCCATGGAAGCCGATGAATGAAGGAGCGTCTGCCAAAGCCTATGTTATATTATCGGAGGATAAGATAGCAGAGCTTTTCAAAGATACGCAATATGAAGAACTGAGGGAATATAATGAACTGATAGTGGCTTCGGCCGGTTCATCGATGCAGTTCGCAAAACTCAATCTCGAGGTGCCTCGTGTAAAGAAATACAAGGTTTATCGTAATGGTGAATTTTATACGACTGTAACAGGTAGATCATTCGTTGTCAATGCTCCTGAGTATTCAAGACGGGGTTACAGGTTTCTACCGGCAATGGTGTCAACTGATATTGATAAGTTGTCAGATGGCAAGTCAATGAATTTTGACGGTTGTGCCGTGAGACTGAATGAAATGGATGAAACCATTCATTGCGATTTCTTAGAAAAGGCTGTGGAGGTTTCATGCCGTGTGACATTAGATGGGGCTGCTGAATCAAGATTATATTCTAAATTGACAATTAAGGCAGGATATGCTGCTCCTATTAAGATTAATGAAGACGGAACCTTTAAAGTATCGGGTAATGATTTGAATTCGGAATGGACAATAGAGTGTGCCGATTGGTCTTATGAATTGCTTACCCCATGTGCAAAAATAAACCCTGATACTTGCACTATAAGGATAGAACTGAAGAAGAAACAGCTCGCTCCAAAAGTCGAGGAACGTGACAGGGTTCATGATAAGGTCAAGTCATCAGATAAAGCCGAAAAGACCATAATTGTTCAATTTGAGGACGATGTGCCATCCGGGGAACTTTATCTTGAATTCAATTGGAATAAATACTATTATTATCGGATTCCATATGGTAGTGATGGAACAAAATATAGAATAGATATTGATGTTCCGGTGAAGATAATCAACGATGCAAGTACCTGTAAACTTTATTGTAAAGGATATGATATCGGTGATTGTAAGGTTAAGCCTTCAGACGGTAGAACCGTTTATCCATTTTCATGTGTAAAGTCGAAAAAGAAGAAGAATCCGTTCATCCTATTGTCATTGATAACGTTGATAGTAGGACTTCTGCTTGGCGGTATCATAGGATATGCTGTC
This sequence comes from uncultured Muribaculaceae bacterium, assembly GCA_964466235.1. GTDB lineage: Bacteria > Bacteroidota > Bacteroidia > Bacteroidales > UBA932 > Cryptobacteroides. Next base: position 28,619 of record CAYXMV010000002.1, read on the forward strand.
CAGAATTTTTTAGGGAAGAAACCAGATAAACCGGAAGTCGAGATTTTAGAAGAGGAGATCAGAGCAAAGAAAGAAAATTATAGGAAATTGCTTGAAGGATTGAAGTCTGACCCGGAGAATTCGTCATTTGAAACTTGGACTTCAACTTATGATTATGTAGTCAAAAATGCTGAATATCTGCATGATGTGGATTCTCTCTATAGTAGTGACAGTACTCTTCTTAGTATGACCCACGAGATAATCTCAAAGATCAAGGAAGGTGATCGTGATTATTTTAGTAGTAATTTTACATATTCCAAACGTAATAATGACGGCCGTTACATTCTTAATAAGTCTAATGAACATCCTAATCGAACACAATTTAGGGATGGAATTAAAAGATTGTTAGGTGAAGAAGACGGCACAATGATTCTAGAGTGTATTGATGCTATAGCATTAGGACAATATACTAATGGTAACCTAGTTCAGTATGGAAATAAAAAGAATAGCGGATTTATAAATCGTTATAGTGAAGTTGATTGTTTCTATGATTTGAAAGACTTTATAGAAGTAGCTGATTCAAAGCCGCAACAATCGAAGCCGACGGCTTCGGAAAAGGTCAACATCACTAAAGATGAAAAATGGACAAGTTTAAATCTGACCTTTTATGAAATTAGTAAGGCTAAATCACAGGATTTTGATAGGCAATCACAAGAAATACTAACTAAATATAAGGAGTTTGCCGAGAAGTTGAAGAATCGTAGTGAGAATAATTTCGATGACATTAGCAAATGGCTCAAAGAAGAAGATAACCGGGTATTCTCGCCAGATCAGTTAAATGTTTTAGACTCATATTTCACTAACAATACCAGAAGGATTTCGGAGTTTAATGGCCGACCGAGAACGTCTCCAAAACAATATAGTTCATTTAATGATTTTAATATTTAGAGCAAGTGATGAAAAAGATACTACAGATATTCATGATGTTTGCTCTGATTGCCGGAATAGTAGTGGCCGCGCTTCTTCTTTCCGGTGGTGGTTCGACCGTTGATGTGGACATCTACAACCAGGGACCGATGAGCAAGCTTCAGGCAGAGATCGATGACTCATGGAAAAATTCCAGAGCATGGGACAAGCAACTATATGATGACAACCATACCAAGATCGAGATGTATGCAAATCAGAGGAAGCTGAAAATCAATGAGGCTGAAGTCTTGAAAGAGTCCAACCAGAATTCTGCTTTGGAACTCGTTGACAGCATTCTGATGAAGGAGTACGGTAAGGCTGCATGCAATAATACGGTTGTGACTGCAAATTATGAAGGTATAAAACATCTCGGCAATGCCGGGTGTACGCATGCCGATATAGCCAAACATAGGAGTTATTACTCTACTTATACTAAAATTCGTAGTTTCATACGGCGATCGGCTTATCTTGACGTAGTATATGATACGGAAAATGGTACATGGAATTCCTTTGACAGACATGCGGCATCCTTCATATCAGAAAGGGATTCTTATCTTAATTCGTCGAATTACAAGAGTGTTCTATCGGGAATATCCGAACTTAAGAACGGTCTGGCAGGGGTGGATGAGAAGGTCAATACTCAAAGACAGAAGTTCTATTCGTCTCTGTTGAATGAAATCATCAGCCATCATCAGACTCTGACAAGAGCTGATGAGAATCTCAGTTCGTTGATAAAGATACAGGAGTCGTATAATAGAGAGGCCGGAGATTATTCTGTGTTGAGGGCTAAGATGAATGACTTTGTACGTGTATTCATAATGGAGAATAGAAGATATAACGAATCTTTGAACAATCATTGGTAATGAAGAAGATACAGACAATCGTATTCTTGGCTTTGCTTGTTTTCTTGTGTCAGAATGTGTCGGCGCAAGATATTACTTTTGCTGACTATCAAAGGGAAATGAATGCACCTGAAAATAAGGCCAAGGTGAGTAAAATCAGGGAACTCAAAAAAAGTATCTCGACAAAGAAGGATTCCATACAATTCCTGCAACAAGAATTGGATATGAAAAAGGGGATGCTGTCTGCTTTAGAGGCATATTCAAAAGCATTGATTGATTTTGAGAATAAATCTGCAGAGACATTGTTGGCTGAAAATTCCGGGCTTCTTCAACTTGATCTTAATTTACTGGTTTATGATGGAATGAAGTCATTGTCGCAGGAGTGTGGGCGATACTCTGTTCATGAGGTGATGGAATTCAGGGACAGACTTGATGTATTGTCAGAAATAAAGCAAGTATATGATGAAATGTATGCCCTGTGCTATGATGAATTCAATGTGCCAGAATTCATGAGGCTGAATGATTCTTATTCCCGACTTACTCCGGATTCACTGACGCCGGAACAGAAGGCATCCATTGATAGGATGAAGAATATAATGGATAATTCAGTTGAGGCTGTTCGTGAATTGCATGTAATGATGGATGATTTATCATACTACATAACTAAATACTCAAATGTGTCTCAGAATACGGCTTGGGATATGATTAAGGGCGTGTATGATGTAGCAGTAAAAGAACACATCAAGTTGGTACCTTCATTGAGAAAGTTGTCAGACAGGATATATCAGGATTTGAAAAAGAATGTAATTGCCAAGCCTGATGCTTTCACCGTGATATCAGTTCTTTATGATGAGTGTATAAATAATAATCTTATTGCCCGATGAAACATCTGAAATCTCTATTTACTTGCCTGTTGATATTATTGCCGCTTATATGCAAGTCGCAGGCTTTGACCCAGGAACAATTGGAGGATTATATGATGGTCACAAATCGGGATAAGTTGGATTCTCTCTCGAATCAAACTGAATCGCTTTCTAAAGAACTTATATCTTTATTGGATTCTCTGAATGTCTTGGAAAGTGAGATTGTGCGATTGGAAGAAGTTTGTCGGAAGCACCAGTTTGCGGAAGATTATCATACTGACAGCATGATGTCGGTCATTACACAGGAATTGCAGAAACTTCTCTCTTTGCCTTTGACCGAGTTGAGTCTTGCTGACATTACTCGTAACTTGAGAAGGTGTGAGGACTTGAGCGAAAAAGCAGATATTGCGGATTATAGGAGAAAGTATGAGACGTTGAGGCAATATAAGGAAATGTATGACAGGGCGGAATATCTGATGAATAATCCTTATAATGAAGTCTCATTGTCAGGTTTTGAAAAGGATCTTAAGACTCTTCGTGAAGCCGGTACAATGGATAAGTATATGGATGAGCTGAATGATATTGCCGATAAACTGTATTATTATCCGGATGCTGTCTATTATTTCTGTGAGATAATCAAGGAAGTCGAGTCCTTACCGACAGATACTGACTATAGAGGTATGCTGTCGCAGGTATGGACAGATAATAAATCCTACATAGATTATTTCATCGATGAAATACCATATCTGAAGAACAGATTTGACAAATATCAGGAAGATCTGCTAAGTTCTCCGGAACGAAAGTCCGAAGTAGCAGATGAAATCAAGAAAATGTTGTAGCAATGGATGTCAAGAAGATAAGCAGCAATGATATATATTGCTTGCTGAGCAGTAATTATGATGCCGTGTATCAGCTGATAGCCCGCGCACTTGACGAGACCGATCAGATGATATTTGCGAAACGCCATGTCGGTCAAGGTTATTTTATATGGAGGCATCCGGAGGATGGCTGGACTCCGCTTCCGTATGCTGATGATATAGAAAAGACTGAGGCAATGGAAGCCATGAGCAGAGCCAGAGGCGTTATTCTTGACAGATTTGCCGGGAATAAGAATCTGTCGGGAATCATTGATGATCTGCTTTGTGTGCCGTCTGACGACTTCATCTTTTATAAATATGACTCGTCGGGAAGATGTCGGGTTTTGCTTACGGCGTGGGGATATCGTTTCCCTGCTCGTCAGGCAACAGGTCCGATGTCCACATCCTTACCCAAGGATGATAAATGTCCGGTCTATGTCTCATTTGTGAGAAAAGGCGAGCCGGTGCCTCATTCGGCTTTTTATCTGTCGCTTAAGACTACGAGGAAGCGTCTCGTCACCGGGGCTGATGGCCGGTGCAGTCTGGGCAGTATAGCACCGGACCGTTCTTTTGACATCAGACATATAGATACGGGTGCGGAATATACCCTTACAATTATCGCAGGTCAGGAAGAGTATCAGTTCAATCTGCCATATGAAGAACCAGCTCCAGTCGAGGAGCTGCCGGAGATCACACAACCGTTTCCTCCGGTTGAGGAGGATGAGACGCCTGTAGCCTCACCGGTAGAGCCTATGCCATCTGACCCGGAACCTTTGACTCCAGATATTGAGCATGTTGCCAATATTCCGGAAATGGGAGTCGTTTCTCCTGTCATCAAGGTTGTAGGTGAGGATGACCAGATAATGCCGTATTATCCTTTGATCATATCCTATCCGGGCGTTTCTACCCGTATGTTGACTGACAATGAAGGTCTGGTCAGATTGCCGGAGATGAAAGCAGGGCAGGAAATGACTGTAGTGGATGAGTTCAATCCGTCAGTTTCGGAAAATTATACGATCGACGCCGACCGTGAAGTATATGTGTTCCGTACGCCTTATACGAAAGTTTCAACATTAAATGACATAACCGTGTCTGTAATGGATGCCGATGGTACTCCGTTTACTCCCGGTTCGGTTCTGTTCATTCAGAACTCCAAGGAACTTCTGGTACAGTTGGATGAAAAAGGCAGATGCCATATAGGCAGTGATTATTTTGAGACTGATGCGCCGATGAATGCACTGCTTGCTGTGAATGGTCGTGAATTCGAACCGATAGATTTCAAATTAGAGAAAGGCCAGAATGAGTATGTACTTCAGGTGCGCAATAAGGCCGGTAATCTGAAAACTCTTCTTGTCAATGTATTGGTGGTATTGCTGGCCATTATTATACTATCATTGATACTTGATGCTTTTCTGAAAATTATGGGATATTCAACTTTGTTTTTCTTTTAGTTCATTATGACAACAATTATCGCATATCTGTTTTGGATAAATATCATAGCGTTTTGTCTATATGCTTTTGACAAAGGTTTGGCTATCAGACAGAAACGCAGGATTCCTGAGTGGTTTCTTCTGTCGTTGGCTGTCATCGGGGGCTCGATAGGCGCTCTGACTGCAATGTTGCTTTATCGTCACAAGACAAATAAAAAGATATTTTCAGTTACAGTTCCTTTAATGGTTCTTCTGCTTTTTCTACTGTTTGCATTGAAGGGTTGCGAAGGAGGAACGCCTATTCCTAAGCCGGTGCCTCCTCCAATACCTGAGCCTGAAGAATCGATAGTATTGCAGGTAAAAAGCCGTAAGACAGATCTGCCTATTGAAGGTGCGACTGTGATGCTTACCTGTTCGGATCGTATTAAGGAACTGCAACTTTTGACAGGTTCGGATGGTAAGTGCGGTTTTTCATATTCTGATGTCAATGGTCAGGTTGACCGCCTCTTGGCCACGAAGGCAGGTTATTCCGGAGTCCAGGAAATCAATCTGCTGTATATGGCTCTGATTGATCATCCTCATGTAATCTATATGGATGAAATGAGGAGGTGTTCGGATCAGGTCGCTGATAACGGAATGGGACATCAGGGTAATCATGCAGTTCAGGATTATCAGATGAATCAGAAGGGAGGAGTGTTCAAGTTTTCATATTATACCGATTCGGCTCCTGATGTCATAACCATTTATGATGGATCAAGCGAGGATTATGCTAAAGGGAAAGCCAAAAGCATATTCCACTTTGATGGGGCGACAAATACTACATCATTCACGCCGCTTTTCGAGCAGATGGTGGGTTTTACATCGTCAACAATCTGTGTCGTAGTCGATAATGGCACAAATTGGGGGTATAAGGTGCATTGTCCTGTTAAATAATTGATTATGGAAGATAATTGGTTGAGATATAAGGAACAGCGTCAGTGGGATAATCTGCTGCGTGCAATAAAGAATGGAGATGTTATACCTGTAATCAGTACTGATTTTCTGGAAGAAGACGGACAAACTTTACAGGACGCTCTTCGGAAAGTATCAAAATCGGATGTTAAATATTCATCTTTTTCTGAATTGGTTTATGAAGCTAAGAGTGATGAGGATCGGGATCTGATTTATTATGCATTAGGTTTAGATTATCGTGAAAAGGTTTATAATCCATCAAATCTGTTAAAGCGCTTGCTGGCTATCAGATATTTCCCGTTTATCATTACTACATCATATTTCCCGGTGGTAGAGCAGGAAATGAAAGAAATCTGGGGTAGTGACAGATTGAAGGTGTTTAACTATACTCTGAACAATAAGGTTGATCTTCAGAATCCGGATGACCTGAGGAAGCCGTCAGTCTATTACATGTTCGGTCGTCTTTCATCGGAACCTCATGGCTATGCCTTGACAGATTCTGATATGCTCAGATATTGCCAATCCTGGTTATCCAATAAAAGACCTACGATTCTTTCTGGTGAACTTAAGAAAAAGTATCTTTTGTTTTTCGGCTCCGAACATTCTGACTGGCTGTTCCGTTTTATCTGGTATTCTATGAATCAGGATGAGAATGGTTTTTCTTCTAAAACCGGTATGGTGGTCAGAGAACATGAGGATAGTGAATTGTCTGCTTTTCTGAAAAGATTGGATACAGTAACAAAAAAGGATCCTGGGAGCGTGATTTCCAAGATAGAAGAAGGATTGAAGGAGTACGATGATGATGAAAAGTTTGATGCTCCAAGAAATCATACAGATGTATTCATCTCATACTCAAGAAAGAATCCGGAACTGGCTGCATGTCTTTATGAAAAACTGACCTCCAAAGGTTTGAATGTATGGTATGACAGGAAAGCATTGTTCGTTGGTGATGACTGGAAAAAGAAGATTGAAGAGGCGATAAAGACCTCGAAGTATTTTGTTCCATTGATAACCAAAGGGATGTATGATGAAATACAAGACTATCATGAATATGTTTGTGAGTGGAAAATTGCAGTTAACCATTCACAAGGGTTTACGCGTAAATTCATACTTCCTTTATCGCAGACAGAATCCGGCTACTATGAGGCTGTAGGGGTTTTGTCGGAGTTCAAGAATACGCATACCGTATTCTTTGAAGATGATAAAGATACTGTAATCGAGGAATTTGCCGATACGGTCAGGAAGTTTGTCATAGATATAAGAAACAAGTAGTTATCATGCAGAAAGAAGGTAATACAGATATGCTGACTGTAATGACCAATCCATGGAAGGGCTTGAATTCCTATTCCTATGGTGATACATTATACGGTCGTGACGATGAACTTCAGAAGTTATCTCAGTTCATCAATTACAACACTCTTACTGTTGTGTATGGGCGTTCCGGAATAGGTAAGACCTCATTGATCAACGCCGGCATTATGCCTGCTTTGGAAAAGAATGGTCTGTTTCCAGTCAATATGAGGTTTGATCATAATGAGAATGCTCCAGAGTATTCTGTTCAGATTTTTGATGCTGTCATCAAGTCTGTGCCTTCTATGCTGATGGAAACTGATTCTGACGGAGAGGCATTCTCTTCTGGAAGAATTGAAGAATTATTGCCGCGGATAGAGGATGACAAATGCGGTAATGAGTCTTTGTGGGAATTTTTTCATCGTCATAAATTTTATGATGCCGATGAAAACCAGATAAAGCCATTGATAATCATAGATCAGTTCGAAGAAATATTTACATTGCAAAAGAACAGGAAAAAGATCGGCCCTTTCTTCTGTGAATTGACCGATCTTATAAATGGATCGTGTCCTTCATATATAGTTGAGGCAAATAAACGGAAGGTTGAAACTTTACGCGAGGATGCAGACGCTCAGGGTATGACGCTTTTCGACTACATGTCGAAGTATGAGTCATTGCCCAAATATATAAAGACTTCTGATTTCTGTATTGTTATTGTAATACGAGAGGATTATCTGGCATCTTTGGAAAGGAATACTTCACATATTCCGGCAATGCTTCACAATAGATTCAGTCTGCGTCCTATTAATGAAGAGCAGGCAGCTGAAATAATAACGCGACCGATACCGGGATTGGTTAATGAAGATGTTGTGAAGCCTATCATAGCCAAAATCATCGGTTCGTCTGATTTCGAACTTGACGGTAAACCTGAACGCCTGGTTGATTCAGCTATGTTGTCATTGTTCATGACCCGTCTGTTCATCAAGATGCAGCAATTGGACCGATCGAACATATCTGTCGATCTGATAGATAACTTCGGTGATTCGTTTATCAGAGATTTCTACGAAGAGAGTATATCAGATGTACCTGTAAATGTTGTGGAGTATCTGGAAACAAATCTGTTGTTGATTGATAACGGAAAGGCACGAAGAGATAATCGATATAGAGGTCAGGTTTCTGCCGATTTGGGTGATGATAATCAATGGATAGAAATATTGGTAGATAGAGGTGTCTTGAGAGACTATGTAACCAAGGATGAATATCGTGATGAGGCTGTGCATCGTATAGAGTTCGTACATGATCTTCTATGTCCGCAGATCAAAAGAAGGCGTGATGAAAGGGAGTTGTTGAAAGTGAATGAGGAAGAGAGACGTATAGAGCAGGAAAAGGAGAGGATGGCACAGAAACAACAGTTGGAGTCTGCCTTGAGGTCAGAGAAACAAAATGTCGTTCAGTTGTCACAAAAGATAGAGACACTTGATTTAGATATTCAGAGGTTGAATTCTCATATTGTTGAGAAAGATCGGGAAATTCTTCGAGATAAGAAGAAGATCAAACAGAATCAGATCTTGATTGTTGCTTTGGCTGTTGTGGCATGTGTTGTCATAGGCATAGTTTCGAAGTTATAGTAAAATTAATGAATTCATGAAAAAATCATTGAATGTATATCTTATAGCATGTGGAGTGCTTGTTTCCATTCTTGTGATTTCCATATTGATTACAAGAATGAGGTATGATTATTACAATGATCTGCTCAAAATATCAGAAGATCCTGCATTAGTAGAAAGAATCATAAATGTAGATCTGCCTGACATTTCGTCTGTTGAGCCTGATTTTACAATCTATAATCAGATTCTGCGCTTTACTGAGCCTCTCTCAGTCGCTTGCATTGAAGAACTGGAGGAATATTGCAATACAGAAAATTCGTGTTGGAGTAAAACTCAGGAATGGTACAATTATCAAGACAGAGGTATGGACTGCAGTATATATGATGACCATATGTACATTACTATTTCATACCCTGATGTCCTATTCCCGGAACAAGTCACCTATATGTTGTTATTATTGGGTGTCCCCGTTCTGTTTATTTGGGGAATAGTATTCTGTATAAAATCAGTTATTAGTAAAGTCAGGAACAATCGCTCCTCTAAGGAATAGTATATTTATAAATATATTCGTATGATCAAACCAGCAGAATTCATCCATCCCGAGGATGCGGCAGCGCTGCGTCAGTTGGAAAGCATACCGGGATTCCCGGCCTTGGTGAAAAAGATAATGGCATTGGGATTTGAACAATTGCGGTATGGATTGAATATGGCGACGGCGATCCGTCTTTCGCCAACTCAATTACCGCATCTGTATAATCATCTTCCGCCGATTTGCGAAAAGTTGGGAATTGCAGAACCGGAGTTTTACCTGCAAATGGACCCGATACCGAATGCATGGACCTTTGGTGACACCAAGATATTCATCACTATTACATCAGGGCTGGTCGAACTGCTGAATGATGAGGAATTGGATGCGGTAATCGCACATGAATGCGGTCATATTCTTTGCCGTCATGTGTTGTATCATAGCATCGCTCAGTATATATTAAGCGGTGTGGACGCTATGGGGATACTTGGATCTCTGACTGTACCGGTTCAGTATGCGATTCTGTACTGGTACCGAAAGAGTGAGTTGTCATGCGACAGATGTGGAAGTATAGTCACTTCTCCTGAGATCGTGGCCCGCTCAATGGCTCGCTTGTCGGGTGGACCGAAGTCCATGACAAGCAATCTGAATATGCGGGAATGGGCAAATCAGGCTGATGAATATGAGAGGATAAAGAATGACGGCTTATGGAATAAGGCGTTGCAGTTTTCTATCATAATCGGTCAGTCACATCCGTTCAGTGCCATTCGAGTCCGCGAAATACTCAAGTGGGGAGAAAGTCCGCAGTATAAGAATCTGATGCAGAATCTGAAGGCGGAAGCAACGGGCATCAAGTGTCCGAAATGCGGTAGAGCGGTATGCGCGGACTGGGCTTATTGCAAGCATTGCGGAGCAAAATTATAAGTCATTACCATAAAATTTCACAGTTATGTTTTTCAACGAAGAAGGAATATTGAACATTGACGAGATGGTAGTCAATAATTCATCTTTCAAGAATATTATGGAAGATGGAGTAATCACCGAAGAGGAGATTAAGGCACAATCAGATAAGGTTGTTTCAATGCTTCACGATATGGAGGCAAAGTTCAACGAAGAGCAACTTGCGGAGATCAGGAATCTGCTTGTGGAGTCAGGTGTGTTGTATGCTGTATATAATTTTCATTCTATTCAGAACATTAACAAATAAGAACTATGGCAACTTTCAGCACTAAAAAAGTATTATACGGTTCAACTTCTTTGATCCCTACTATTGCAAATCGTATTCAGGAAGAGTTTCAGAACGATGGATATGAAGTGGCCATGGATGCTTTGAGCAGTGGCGGTTATGATATTTCTATCACAAAGGGTAGCGTATTCAAGGCTGTGCTGGGAATGAAAACAGCATTGAAAGTTACCCTGCTCCCTCAAGGCAGCAACATCCATTTCGAGGCCGGTGTCGGTATTTGGGGACAGCAGGCTATCCCGACAGTGATTTCTATGCTTTTCTTCTGGCCGGTTCTCATTACTCAGATCTGGGGTATGGTGGAGCAGTCAAAACTTGATGATAAGGCTTTGGATATTGCCAAGGATGTGATTTATATGAATAGCAATAATGCTGCAGTTCCTACAGACTCTAACGGCTGTAAGTTCTGTACAAGTTGTGGCACTAAGAATGCAGGATCTGCGAACTTCTGTTGCGGATGTGGCAGACCTCTATAAATACAAGTCTTGATTATGCTGTTCCAATATGTATGATCAGTAACTTCGTTTCTTCAAATTCTATTATCAATTGGTGCTGTTGGTTCTATGTAGGTAAAAATCTTTGATGAAGATGAGATACAACAAAGAAAACCTCCACCAATGCGTGAGGAATCTGTTTGAGAAGGCGGGGTGTGAACTGAAAGAGGTTCGGGATTTCGCCAAGGTCCATAATGGTGAGATCGAGAGGAATCTTCCTTTCAGTGATCTGGTCATATCCCGTTGGGAGGAAAGTGAAGAACCTTTCAGTGCAACCGGCTTCAAACTATGGAGAATAGAGGATCCCAAGATTATGGTCGAATTTGCTGTCTATTGCTCGGATTATAAGGCGACAGCCGTAGTTGGTAATCTGGAGCATCCTCATGAGATATTCGGCTGGCTTGATGACCCTGAATCCTTAGATCTGTGTCTCGAATGGTCCGATTATCTTTTGAAGCGATTTGACTGATGATTGCCGGATTACAGAAAAGTCCTAACTTTGTAATTGAAGTTCGCAAGACTTTTCTTTTGTGTTTGAATACATGAATATATAAATTACAACCTATGAAAAATGCAGGATTAAGGCAGTTGTTTGACCGATGGCTGTCAGGAAATATCTGGATTAAGATACTTGTAGTCTTGATAATAGCCGTTGTCGTATTCTTCATTTTTTCCGGATTCTTGCTGATATTTGCCGGCTTCAGTTGTGAGAATTGGTGGGAGATGTATTATTTCTTTGCTGATCCGGGAACGCAATCCGGAACTGCCTCCGCCATTCCGCGATGGGTTCGTCTGTTAATGAGTACTCTTGGTGCGGTTTTTCTGTCAGGACTGCTGATTTCGACTATTACCAATGCCTTCGAACGTAATGCGGACAAATGGCAGAGCGGTTTCAGTTATTACAAACTGAAGAATCATATTGTGATTATCGGTTCTGATCAGATGGTTCATGGATTGGTAAAGCAACTTTGTGGAAGTTTTCAAGGAAATATCGTAGTAATGACATCCGGCGATGTCGTTCAGATGAGAAACTCTCTTCAGGCTTCACTTGAAAACAAGAAGGACAAGGAGAGGATAATAGTGAATTACGGTCAGAGGGATTCGGAGACCTATCTTGAGAAAATCAATGTGGTTCATGCAAAAGAGGTGTATCTGCTGGGTGATACCAGTGAGTTTGATGACATAGAGAGTTATCATGATTCACTTAATGTCCAGTGCATGTCATTGATTGCTGGTTTGTGCAGGAAAGCAGGCAGGAAGAATCTTGCATGTCATGTGTCGTTTGATTATAAGACCACATATCATGTCTTTCAATATGCCGACCTCTCACCTGAAATTACGGATTATATAGATTTTCATCCTTTTAATTTTTATGATTTCTGGGCGAGGAAAGTTCTGGTTGCCGGTTATAGTAAGGAAGAGAATATAAGATATCGACCATTGGATTACGAACCGATCACATCAAGAGACAGTGATAAATTCGTTCATCTGATAATAATCGGTATGTCCAAGATGGGGCAGGCAATGGCGCTTCAGGCTGCTCATATCGCTCATTTCCCGAATTATAAGAAGAAAAAGACCAAGATTACCTTTATCGACCGCAATGGAAGGGCCGAGATGGGAGAGTTCAAGCAAAAATGTGGCGAACTCTTCAAGGTTTCACGTTCAACCTATATAGACGCTGATGAATGGCTCGCGGCGGAGGAAAGATGGGTCAAGGGCGACAAGCCTTTGGATGAAAGCAGATTCATCACCCGGTATGGGCTTGCTGAAGAGTATGAGCATCTGGTCGATGGTGGTGATGCAGACAAGGAATTTATTGATGTGGAATGGGAATTCATCAAAGGTGATGACCATAATCCGATTGTTCAGAAAAGATTGGAGGAGTATGCAGCCAATGAAAATGCAATCATTACAGTCGCGGCCTGCCTCAATCTGACTCATGTGTCTCTGCGCTCTGCAATGCATCTGCCGAAGATCTATTATGAGAAGAATATACCGATATTGGCTCAGCAGCGCAAGACATCGACGATGGTATCTGCACTGAATGGAAAGGGATTTGATGAGGAGAAACGCAAAACACTGTTATATAAAAACATTTCTCCTTTCGGAATGGTGTATGACTGTTACGACCTGCATCTTGCCTCATCTGTAGGAATTTGTAAAAGGATTGCAGCGGTCTATGACCATTATTCCGCATACGAGAATCTGCCTTCCCAGATTGACTCGGAATATGCCGATAGGATATGGGCAGGAACCGCTATCACGAAACGATGGTCCAACATATTTGCTGCAGCATCCATGCCTGTCAAATTAAGGTGTCTTGGTATGGATTGGGATATAAACAAGCCGTCTTATATACATGAATTGACTGATGAGCAGGTTTCCTTGCTTGCAGAGATAGAACACAACAGATGGAATATCGAAGAATTGCTTTTGGGCTATCGCCCTGTGAGAAAGAGTGAAGATGAAAAAATTGATGCAGACAAGTCTAGGAAAGACTATTGGAAAAAGCGTTTCATACATTATGATATAAGACCTTTCGAGGGGCTTAAGACTGACAAAAGCGGCAGGAAAGCAAATATCTATGATGAGGTCATTGTCAGGTCGTTGCCTCTGATATTGAATCATGGCGGCAATGACTGACAGACAGATAACAGATGCCCTGATAATTCGTGACGAGCAGGTCACCAGGCAGTTCTTTTTCAAGGACTGCCGTCCGCTTTTCATGAGCATCATCAGACATGTGTTCTCATATGAAGTCGATTATGATGAGTTCGTGAATGAGTTCTATCTTTATCTGATGGAGAAGGATGCCTGCCGTCTCAGACAGTTCGAAGGGCGTAGTTCGATATATCAGTGGATGAAGATTGTGGCTATCCGCTATTTCATTGCCAAGAGGGACAGGATGATAGATATGGAATCGGATGATTCTCTTATTGAGAGTGAGGCGGCTGGAAAGGTTGATGATTGTAAGGATGGCAAGGTCACTGCGAGAATGGATGTTGCGTCATTGTTTAGGATGCTGCCGAACAAACGCTATGTCTATGTCATCAGAAGGCTCTTGCTTGATGATGCCGAGGCGAAGACCGTGGCAGAGGAACTGATGACAAATGTTGATAATCTGTACAATATAAAGAAGCGTGCTGTCGCTGCCTTGGCGCGGGTCGCATTAAAAGATGTGGAGAAATATGGAAAAGAAGTCAGGAAATAAAGGTGTTTCATCGGAAGTACTTGCCGCATTTCTGGATGGGAATGCCACTTCGCAGGAAAGCATGGATGTCATGTGTGCTCTCTCTGAAGATCCCGTACTGAGAGAAATTGTCAGTATTTCTCAGGCTGTCGATGAGGAAATCGGTGATATGGTCCGGGAGATCGATGTGCTGCCGTTGACGGCAATGGCTGCTTCTTGTGGGGAAGGAGCGTATTGCAGCCTTGAGTGCGAAAAATATGTATTGAGACTTCTGAATGTTCCATTCGATGAAGAACAGATTATGTCAGATGCCGTCAGAAACGGATGGTATAAGGAAAGCGGCACTGCGCTTCACAATGTGGGAAGGCATCTCGAGAGCCGGGGGCTGACTGTTGTGAGAAGATATAGAACAACTGTTGCAGATATGGCTGAAGCCTTGGGTGACAATCAAAAGGTGATCGTTGCTGTCGATGGAGGAGAGTTGATTGGTAACAGGGAAGAGGAAATGAATGAGGATCTGCAGATAGGACAGATTCCTGACCATGTCATAGTGGTCTTGTCGTTAGATCTATACAACAGAACTGTCAAAGTATATGATCCTGATTCTCAGAATGCAGAGGATGTCTATCCTCTCGGCATTTTTGAGAATGCATGGAATGATTCGAAGAATTATATGGTAACCGTTACACAGAAAGATATGAAAGCATATGAACCGAAACCGATCGATCTGTCAGATGTCGAACTGGCAGCCGATCTTAATGAACTTCGCGAGGCAATCGCGGAAAACGCTCATGATGTATGGGCTGTAGAACGTCAGGCTCAAGGATGGACATATGGCCTTCGGCGCGATGATACCCTTAAGCAGACTCCATGTATGGTAGCATATTCTCAACTTCCGGACAGCGAGAAGAAGTTCGATCGCGACATGGCGATGAATACGCTCAAACTGGTAAGGAAATTAGGTTATGACATCATCAGACGCGAAGATACCGAACTGTATCAGGTGCTGATGACGAGACTCCGTACCTCCGGGCATGAATACCAATGCCGCCGTTGCGGAAATGCGATTTACAAGCGTCAAGTGTTCTGCGACAGATGCGGTCTTGAGTTGAATATGGACTGGAATGAGAAATAACATATGAAATACGATGTATTTATAAGTTATTCAAGAAAGGATTTCGATGAGGTGTCGTCGTTGATAGAGGCTGTCAGGACGGAAATACCTGATTTGTCTGTGTGGTTTGATGTCACGGGCATTGAAAGCGGAGATGAATTCGAAGATAAGATCATCTCTGCAATCGACAAATCGTCTTATGTCCTGTTCGCTTTGTCAGAAAATTCGCTTGCTTCGCAGTGGACCAAGGATGAAGTCATGTATGCCAGGAATACGGGTAAGAAGGTAATCCCGGTCCTTCTTAAAGGTGCTCGGTTGGAAGGATGGTTCCTTTTCAAGTTCGGGCGGATTGACTGCATTGACTCTACGGACGAGGTGCAGATGAAGAAACTTATGAGGGATCTGTCCCGCTGGCAAGGATTGCCTTTGAGGAGTGTCCGTGAAGAATTCAGGAAGGTAAATGATAGTAAGGAAAGCAAGGGTATAGTTAATGCAACCGGAACTGGTTATAGTAATGGCATGCTTAGAGTAAATGGGATTGAGTGTCCTATGGTATATGTTGCAGGCGGTTCTTTCATGATGGGCTCAGACGATCGCGATGCTAGAGATAATGAGATACCTGTACATCGAGTGATGAGCAGTTACCGCATAGGAAAATACGAAGTGAATCAGGAACTATGGGAAGCGGTGATGGGAAATAATCCGAGTCTTTTCAAAGGCGCCCGGAGGCCTGTGGATAATGTTTCATGGGATGATTGTCAGGAATTCATCCGTAAAATGAACAGTCTCACCGGTCAGAACTTCCGTCTGCCTACCGAGGCCCAGTGGGAGTTTGCCGCAAGAGGCGGAAACACCAGCAAAGGTTACAAGTATTCAGGCAGCAACTATATAGATAATGTTGCTTGGTATTACGATAATAGTGGTGGCACAACTCATGATGTGGGAACTAAATTGCCGAATGAACTCGGCATTAATGATATGAGCGGCAATGTTTATGAATGGTGCAGTGATGGGATGGGTAGTTACGAATGCAGTTCAGTGTATGACCCTGTGGGGCCTTCAGATTACTCGACCCGGATGATGCGCGGTGGCGGTTATTGCGACGGTGCGAGGCTCTGCCGTGTGTCGGACCGTAACCACTATAGGCCGGATGCCCGTCACTGCTCCATCGGTCTGCGTCTTTGTCTTTAGTCCTTCCTTCAATCATGACCATACAGAATAGAAACAGGCGAAAGAAATACTGTGGTTTTCTTTCTTTTTTTTGATATTAGTTTGTCGTAAATGATATATTAGGGTAGAGAAATTGTTCTATAATTGAAATCAAATGAAAGGAACAATGAAAAAGAATTACGTACCGGCTCCGGTTGATACATCCGATGTCATCCTGCCGGAAGAATTGAACGGATTGGTCGAAATGATTGCCGAGAATGTCCATGAAGTGTGGGCGCAGAGCCGTATGGCGCAAGGCTGGACTTATGGCGAGGAACGCGATGATGTCCAGAAACATCATCCGTGTCTCGTACCGTATGATGAATTGCCTGAGATAGAGAAGGATTACGATCGTGACACCGCACTCGGAACTCTGAAACTCATCTGCAAATCAGGTTTTAGAATTGAGAAAAATAAATAACGATTCTATGCTAGGTATCTCCCCAAATACTTGCAAAAAATAAAATATAGCCCTATATTTGCAACTATCGTTATAATGATAGTTTTATGAAAAAGATTATATATCACGGTTCGCAGAACATAATTGAGGTCCCAGAGTTTGGCAAGGGAAATCCTTTCAATGACTACGGGCTTGGATTTTATTGTACGGAGAATCCGGAACTTGCAAAGGAATGGGCATCTTCCGATGATCGGAACGGGTATGCAAATGCGTATGAGATTGAACTTGACGGACTTTCGGTACTCGACCTTTCAAAAGAGCATCATATTTTGAACTGGCTAGCGATATTGGTGGAGAACAGGACTTTTGACCTTACAGCAGGTTTTGCTGCGACTGCAAAAGAATATCTGATGCAGACATTTATGCCAGATTACAAAGAAAGCGATATCATCATCGGCTATAGAGCGGATGATTCATATTTCTCTTTTGCAAAAGATTTTCTGAACAATACCATTTCTATAGAAGTTCTTTCGCATGCGATGAAGCTCGGCAAATTAGGAGAACAGGTTGTGATGAAGAGTGTTGAGGCCTTTGAGTCTCTCCGTTTTCTTGGTGCAGAATCTGTAAGGAATGAAATGTATTATCCGAAGAAGGTTATGCGTGACAGCGTAGCGAGAGAAGAATATCGGGGGATAAAGGGTGCTTTAAATCCTATCGAAGGTACGTATATGGTTGATATCATAAGAGACAGATGGCAGAATGACGATGAACGCCTACAATAAGACATATCTTGATGATGCCATGCATAATCTCGGGATTATGCTGGATTATGGGACTCTTGCGGAAGGAGACCTTTCGCGGTTCTTCGACAGGTTCATAGTCAGCGGAATCGCGGAACAGTTCGGTAGAGGAAATCCGAAATATATAGTCGGAATGTCCGGAATGGAGCTCGCCAAAAGGGTATTCCGGCGTACCGGCAGTGTCCCGGGACATGTTCCTTATATTCCCGATGGACGTTCCTCATATTACTGGGCCGGTTGGTCGCTGGCATATCTTCAGTGGCATACCGGAATGAGTTTCGAAAAAATATTGGAAAGCGGAATGAATGTCGGCAGATTGCTTTCAATGTATAGTACATACCATGAGGCAGATGTCACGAAGTTTCTTGAAACGGCACTTTCAATAATGGCGGAATCAGCAAAGACATCCCCTCTAAAGCACCAGAGAAGGCTTGTCGGGATGACGCAGCAGGAACTCTCTGAGAAGTCAGGTGTCAAACTGAGGATGATTCAGGCATACGAGCAGAACTATCAGGACATCTCCAAGGCGGAAGTTGCCACTGTCATCAGACTCGCCCGTGCTCTATCGTGTGATGTGGAGGTTCTTGTATGAATAACGTCGAAAATTTCCTATAAATTTAGTAAATTTGCAGGCTCGGTTGATGGAAACCGGGCCTGAAGATTTTATCGGGATGGCAGAAGAAGGAAACATAATAGTAAGAAAGGCAAAGGTCAACAATCTCAAGGATGTCACGGTGGAGATCCCGCGAGGGAAATTCGTCGTGATAACGGGCATTTCTGGCTCGGGTAAGTCATCGTTAGCTTTCGATACGCTGTTTGCAGAGGGGCAGAGACGTTTTGCCGAGAGTCTTTCTTCTTATGCAAGGCAGTTTCTCGGGCGTATGTCCAAGCCGGATGTGGAACTCATAGAGGGTATTCCGCCCGCAATAGCGATAGAGCAGAAGGTCAATACACGTAATCCGAGATCTACTATCGCTACCAGTACTGAGATATACGATTTCCTCAGAATGATATTTGCACGCATAGGGCGT
>CAYXMV010000003.1:0-33383 GCA_964466235.1 uncultured Muribaculaceae bacterium
GAGATTATTCCAAAAATAATCATTATTTTCCCACCTTTATAAGATAAGGCCACTGGTTTTCCGAATCCTTCATGTGCTCCGAAGGCGCTCCCATCACCACAAGCCACAGGTGTGAAAGACTGCCGCTGTCAGGAGCCGTAAAGGTAATGAAACCCTCTTTGGCACTGTGCATTTCGCCATAGGCAGTCTTGTCCTCCGAAGGCTCCACAGCAACGAATCCGTAACGCCATCCGGCCTTCTCCGGAGCGTCACAGACAAACCCGTCGATGCCGGCGCACCCCTTGAACTCCACAGATACAGTCTCTCCCGGTCCCGGTACAGGAAGGGCTATGGCGTTGAACCCATAATCCTCCGGACACTGTTCCGGCAATATACGCTTCCATCCGTCCGCAGTCTCTTCAAGCTTGGTGCTGAATCTGTTGGCATACGGACGGGTCTCCTTCCATGCGCGAGGGTAGTCAAGATTGACAATGCGGCATGAAGCCTCGAACATCTCGTCGCAGAACTCCTCCTGAGAAAGACCGTTGACACGCATATAGGTCATTGCCGGATCTTCACCTATCCTTCCTTCACGATAAAGTTCCGCAATATGCTTCAGACCTCTCTTGTCACCCCAATGCTCAAGGATGTATGGAGAATGATAGATATTCGTCAGGTGGAGATAAGCCTTGTGGCATTTCGACGTGAAGCCGTCCCAGTGATAGGTCTCGTCCCTTATCCAGTCAGGATTGACCTGCCACAGCATCCACTGGGAAGTCATCTCGAAGAATCCGCAGCCTCCCCAGGCATCTCCCTCGCCGTCGCATGTGATCTGAGACTGGAACGAGTGGCCGAGCTCATGAGCTATGCAGTTGAGACGCTCGTCCTGAATGCGGTTCGGAGTCACCCAGAGGGCACCTATCTCACCGTCATAATCACCGCCGTAAGCCGTTCCTTCCAAAGAATACCGTACCATGACAAGCATACGGTAGCGGTCGCACTTCGAGCCTTTCCTGGCAAAGCCGAGAGTGTTGTAGAAATAATCGTAGAAGGTCTCAAGCTTAGCCTTGAGATTCTCCATGTCGAAATACATATCCTTGCCTTCAAGGGCAGGGGGATTTGAAAGATCGGTGCCGAATCCTTTTTCCCAGAATATAGCGAAATTCTCGGTGGTCACCATCCTATCGTAGCAATATTCGCTCTCAGGATCATTCAGGTCCATTTCCTGAAGATCCTTCGGAATATATATTTCCTTTTCCTTCGGAGTGCAGGAAACAAGCGCCAGTGCAACGGCGAGAACGGTCATTATTCTTTTCATGGTCATCAGTCCTTATAATTATTGATTATCGGAGTCAGGTAGTCTATTCTTTCTGTAAGCCAGACATACATCCTGTCAATTTCGTCCCTCCAGCTGATTTCCTTGACAGGATTGTCATCGGAAGGAGAATATATAGGCCATGTCTCCGCATTGCGGTCGAGGGCATCCTTGGCGTATTCCGCATATTTCTCCGTCCTGTCCCAGACTTCGGTCATTATCAGAGGGCTTATCTCTGCCCAGCGGGCGCGGTACTCCTCCCTGAACTCGTCGCTTCTGAAGATGTCGGTGAAGAATTCCGGAACCCAGTAACCTCCAGCATGGTGGATCGGGTCGGTACCGAGCACCAGATCCTCGTGACTCTCGAAATAATTGTGGCCCGAATACATTGTGCCCCAGTCGAAGTCAAAGCCCGCATCGAAGTCCCAAAGCGGTCCCATCGCCCACTTTCCGTCCTTGTCCTTGTGCATGTACATGCTCCTCGGAGCCGCAAGTTCCACATTATAGACAAGTTCCTGAATGATGAGGAAATCGATGAAGGACTGCACGTCCATCAGCTCCTTCACCTGATCGAGCGTGCCGGTGCGCTTGCGGATTGCAAGGATGGCAGACTCGAGTTTGCCGAAATCGTCACGGATGGCGTCATATCTGTCCCGGGTCATGTCGTCCTCAGGATGCTTCACACATACAGGCATCTCATATATCTTCGACCAGAAGTTGTCTCCGGCGTCAGGTGAGAGTTCGGGGCCGTCATCTGCATCGAGAGAGAGGAGCACACCGTCCATGTCATCCACATCCACGCGGTTGCCACCCTGCTCTACCTGCTCCGTCAGCTGGTAAAGTCCGAGAAACTCGCCATTCAGAGTAAGTTCCACATAACGGGAATGGTTGGTGAACGGCATGCCCATCGCACGCCCCAGTTCAAAGACGAAAGTATTCATCAGGTGCGAAGGGTCGCGGTAATTGGCAAGAAGTACCCAGTCCTTTTCCGGATCAAGTCCGAGAACCGAAGCCTTCTCGTCCAATTTGAAACGGTAAGGCTTCTTGTCATACCACAGCCATGTGGAATTTCCGCGGCCACGTACCGTACCGGTAGCCGTAAGGTCCCATTCGTCATTAGGATGATCTATGACGATTGTGCATGGTATCTTCTTCTTTTTCTCTATTATAGGTTCGGCGTTCTCGGTGTCGATGGCGATTGTCGCCGGCATGTATCCGTAATCATTGGCTTCCGGCTGACCCTCATTATCTGTCTTTGCCTCATTGCAGGCAATCAGTACAGCAGACATGATGGCTATACAAAACACTATCCTTTTCATATCACTCTATAGTTACTTGTTCTCCGCACTTTTCCAATCATACCACTTGTGGTGGATGTTCGCCGCATGAGCATTATTGCTGAACTTGATACGATAGTCGTACTTATTCTTTCTGACATTAGTGTTGTCGAATGTATAATGGAGGTTACATACAACTGCAAACACCACGTCATTTGCCGGTTTATCCTTAGAAAGGTCAAGAAGGAAACTTCCGTTCTTGAAAGGATTTCCATAGACAGTCTTGCCTTCTGCCGTTCGATAGCAGAGCTGGCATGACATGTTTTCTGCTGTAGCCTTATCCCCGAATGGCTGGAATCCGACAAGAAGTTTGTCGCCCTCAACCTTTATAGGAATGATATTGGCTCCGGTCCATCCAGGAAGAGTCAGCTCGTCCGGCTTTAGCCACCCCTCGAAATTGAATTCTACTCCTTCCGGCTCTTCCACCTCTCCGGCTGCCTTAGACAGGGTTTCCGCTTCAGCCTCATCATCCACAGGAGAAACACTTGCATAAGGAGTAGCTTTCCATGGAGCGACATACTTTCCATCAACATCAGATCCATAGACCGCTCCCATGGCATTGTCAGTAAGATTATATACAGCCTGAGAATAACGGCCCATATCACAGAGGGCTATACGGGCGCGATATTCCTGTATCATTCTCTCCATCTGTTCCTGACCGATTTCTTCAGCAATTCCTGACAGTACGTTTCCCGTACAGTTGTTCCATACCCACGGAACAGATCCCTTGCCTATGATCTCTCCGAGGAATGTCGGAAACATCTCACTATATTGGATACCTCCGATGGTCTGACGGAAATTCTCGCTCACGCCCTGCGCCTGAGGGCCTCCGAATGAACCGTCAAGGAGCCAGCCCGAGTAACATTCGATAGGGATGAACGGAGCAATCACACTACCCGTAGAAAGCCATCCCATATCATCTGCCACATAATTGCCATCGGGATATTGTCTGTTATAGTTCATAGTCGCCTGAAGCCAGCAGTTTGCTCCTTCATGGAACCATGCGGACTTTCGGCATCCGGGCATAGATGCGAAGATTGCGTGTATGTACTCATGAGTCACCGCCTCAGTCTGATACTTCCTGTCGCTGTAGTCACAGTCCGGATCGAAGCAATATATCGGATAGTAGGAAAGAAGAACCATCGGGAAAGAAGTCTTGCCGACAGTCACCCCTGACTGCCATCCGCCAAGATCCGTATTGCTTGCCGTATCTGTACCCAGTTCAGATCCGAAAAGAAATACTGCGTCACGGTATCCCATCCTCACGTTAGTTGTAGGAGGCCAACCCATTTCGTCACGGATATATGCAGCATCAGCCTCAAGCTGTTCGAACATCTTATTGATGGCATCTTCATTACCCTTGATGATAGAATTGGCATTCCGCCCCTCATAATATGACCAATATTTTCCGTTGTCATATATCTTTGCAGCCTTAGGCCATGGAAGGTTCTTTTCTGGTGCTGCAAGATCCTTGAACTGAGGATCCTCTTTAAGGTCATAATGAATAGTAGGATTATATGCAGGCCATTCATAGAATGTACCGGTTACCGCATCCGCATATGGAATGCCCTGCACCTCTGCAGGAAGTTCTTCTGTACAAGAAGCCACGGCAATACATGCACAAAGCACTAAAAATGTATTTTTCAAGGATTTCATCATTGTCGTAATTGAAGGTTGCTGAAATTTTATAGAAGTCCGAGGTCATCGGTCACTTCAGAAACTATTTTAAGCTTGAATGTAAGAACGGCCTCCTTATCATTGCAGACAAGGGCTATCTTCATGTCATAGCGCGAGCCTGCAACATTGTTTTCCACAGCCTGTCCGAGACGGAAGATTATCGGAGAAGTCCTGTCCCATTCAATAAAGGCTCCCCATCCTTCGTCCTTCCACTCGCAGACATCTCCGTTCTGGTTGAACCAATAGCCCGCCACATTAGCCGTATATTTTCCATAAGAGCTGCTGCTGCCGTCCGAATTGAGGCCGCGCATTGTCGTGTCGTATGCCGTGTCGCCCTGCATGGCATCAAGAAGAGGCTGCAGAGAATCAAGCCCGAGGGCTTTCTTTACGGCAGTCTCGTTCACAGGTATCTCAAGAGCAGTATAATCGGTATTGACCTCCTGATAGACGGTATAGGTGAGGCCGTCCTCGTGCTCCATATATGTAGCCCACGGCAGAGCCTCATTGACAGTTACGTAAAGCCTTACCGGCTGCTTCTTTTCAAGTGTCGCAAAACCGAACTCAAGAACATACGTCATGCCGGCTTCGCAGGCATCGGGAATCTGGCCGACTGCAATTGCCGGTTCCTTCAGATCCCCCGTTCCTGAAGGATAATAGTCAATAAAGAACTTAGCATCGGATGCTCCACGCTGACAAGCCCTGCCCTCACCTGTCACATAGAACCCACATTCCGAAGTGTACCAATCTTCACCGCACCAATCGGTCTGATCATCGTACGGTGCATAGAATACCGCATCTTCAGTAACAGACAGCCCAAGGTCAGCGACAGCTATATTGACCGTCCTGTACTTCTGATCGACACGGATACTGATTTCATTTGTAAGAACTTCCTGTTCTGAAACTCCCTCATAAGGCGATACGGGAGCTTCGAAAACATCTAATGTCCCTTCTTTGCATGCTACTATAGCCACGAAAGAGGTTACGCATAATAACAAATGTCTGGATTTCATAAAAAGTATTTGGATTATTGTTTCAGTGTCTTTGTATGTTATACAAAGAAAAGATTTCCATCCTTGCCCCAATGACACAATAATCCAAACACCTGAAAAAATCATCCGAAAACAACGCTCCCGATGAAACTATCTGTCTCATCGGGAGCGTCATTCATTTTTTACTTCGGACCTTATGTCCGCAACATTCACAGATCCTTCAGTTCATCCGGCTGCAGTCCTGTCGCCTGAGCGATAATCTCAACAGCAACACCAAGCTCCTTGAGCTTGAGTGCACTCTCCAGCCTTGCTTCTCTGCGGCCCTCTTCACGTCCCTCTTCACGTCCTGTTTTCAGGCCTTCCTTTCGAGCGGCTGAAAGTTCACCGTTATATCTTCGTTCGTCGTACATGTCCTTATCGTATTTAATCCGTTTCTCTTCACTGAACCGTGGAATGTCGCATGCTTCAAACAATCTGCGGAAAATCTCATCCTGAAGTTCAGCCGGCTGGTTCTGCAGACGCCAGCCGTTCTTTATGACATACAGCATCTTCTCGAGATCATTCCCGCACTCCGTCAGTTCCTTATCGAATCTCATCAACTCTGCGAAGATAATGAAAATTGTATCGTCCTGCAACTCGCCGGTTAATTTTTCCCTGAAAGTATATTCCGACACAAAACAGTCCTTCCAACAGTCCGGATCCGAATGCTTGACTTCTATACCCATCAGCCCTATCAGGAATACCGGAGGAACATCATATTCCTTGCCACGATGATTCTGACGATCATACACCCGGCTTGCATAACTGACAGTACGCTTGAACCAGAAATCTTCAGGACTGTTCTGCACCTCCACGATGAAGAACGAACCATCTGTCCCGCGACACATGAAATCATAGCGGAATTCCTTGTTTTCATCCAGCTGCCCCTGGTGCTCGGTGGGAGCATATTCTATATCCTCCACACACTTACCATCAGGAAGCAGCATGTTGATCACCGACATCACGACATCCTTATTGGCCCTATCACCAAAGACAGCCTTGAATCCGCTGTTGGAAAGCAGATTCACATACCTTTGCATTACAGCATTCTTTTCTTTTTCCATAATATATGAGTTTAACAGAATGCAAAGTTCCGGATAGTTATCCGCGTAAAAAAATTTTACGCACTTAAGTGACAAAAACGGCCACTGACGTGCGTCAGTGGCCGCCTTAGCGGTCAAAATTTGTTGTTTTTTGTAACAAAATCCAACAAATTTCAGAACAGTTCCGTTCTATTTCATCGTGATGTTGAATTCGATTACAGCCTTATAGTCGCCATAGACGAGTGTCGGACGAATTGTAACCTTATCACCGACCTTGAGGTCGCCGCCGGCAACCTTATCAGGATGACAGCCGAGCTGGAATGTCCATGTATCCGCCGCATACTCTGCATAAACATGGGCATTGCCCCATGACTGTACTGAGCCATCCTTGCCGTACCAATATCCGTAACCGTTGGCTGTGTAGCCGCCAGTCGTCACCTTGCCGGAAGCATCTGTTGTTCCGAACTCGATTTCTCCTGAAGCGAGTTTTGACACTATGACATTAGGTTGCAGTACAAATGCTTTGGCAATCGAGATAAGGTCTGCACCTGAAAGGGTCACTGCCGGGCCGATATAGCCGTCTGCGCAGGACATCTCGACATCCTTTGTTATCGTTGTACTCTCAGGAGTCTCAGAACCGTCGAAAGTGACATTTCCATAAAGATCTGTTCCTTCGAACTTCACGCCATAACGCCATACTACATCGTTTGTATTGTCCTCGTCCCATGCATGCTGCATATACTCACTCGGAGTCGCTGCCACCACGAACCACAGATCCTGACAACCGGCAGAAACCTCATACGAAGCCTCTCCAGAGGTATTGATGCGCACATCATCCGTATAGACACGTTCTCCCGACTCCATAAGAGCTACGAAACCGATGTTCCACCCCGCCTTGTCGGCTTGAGCCTTAGGTTTGCCTTCAAATGACACCTTCACTACGGTTCCGGCCTCAGGAACATTGAGACGGATGTGATTGAAACCGGTAGCCTCCGGAGCGCGGCTGTCATCGACCAAGTACCAGTCACCCTCCTTAGTAGAACTCCAGCCGATCTTTCCTATATAGTTCTTTCCAAAGTCACGCACGGTACCCTTCTCGCCAGTGTGCATATTCTCGCCCTCAACATTGAAATCCCAGGTAGTGCACTTTGCTGCATACATATAGAGTTCCTTGTTGAGTTCATCCATTGAGAGATTGTACTTCTGCTGATAGGTCTCGATTGCATCATAAGGGGAATATGCTTCTCTCCAAAGTTCGCCGATAACTTCCCAGCCGCGTTTCTCGGTCATATACCAATGTAAGAAGTAGCTTGCATAACGCTGGTGCTCATGATGGAAATGACGGTGGCTGTTCTGGACGAATTCCGTAAAGTTGACAGTCTCGAAAGCCTCATTTGTATAAGACTGATAAGACTGCCACTGAGCCGTCTGTTCCCAGTATGCGTTTCCGCCGTCCCCACCGAATCCGTAACGCCATCCTGTGAGCATGTCGTCAGACTTGCCGTTGTAGTGAATCTGGTCGCAGTATGTCTGATACTGGAAGGAGTGACCTATCTCGTGAGCGATAGTAGAGCCTACAGGCTTGCATGTGGCCGGATTTATCCAGAGCCAACCTATTACATTATCATAACCTGAACCATATGCCATCCATGTGGTGGTATAGTGCAGGCAGATACCCATCTTGTAATCATCCAGAGTCGAGTGACCGCCGCTGATGTCGGCAAACTTGAGCTTGTTGATGTTGAGTTCGAAGAACTTCTCCGCCTTGGCAAGGAGGTCGTCTATGTCAACATACATGCTGTGGCTCTGAGACAATGTAGAAGGTGAAGTATTCTCCACACCCATCTTCTCGCCATAAAGACCGTATTCGCCGTATTCTATTCCCCAGAACACAATGAAGTGCTCCGACTGCTTAGAACGGCAGAAAGACCATGTAGAATTACTCTTGAGAGGGTCTCCGTCAAAATCCACATTAGGAATATATATCCTGTCATAATCAGGAACATCCGCCGCAGTGAGAACGAGTGTGACCTGATTCTGGGAGATTTTCAGTTTTCCCACTGAAATTCCGGCACGCACTTCGACTGTAGCGGTACGCTCAGCCCCCGTGTTTGCCGCGAATGTCAGTTTGAAAGACTGACGCTTTTCGGAAGCCTCTCCTTCTGCCGGATCAGCGGAAATCCATTCCTGAGCATCCTCCGGGATGACGATCTTCCATGGACCGTCGCAATTGAACACGACTGTCTTGCTTCCTCCCTCAGCGGGGATTTCATAACTTGTGGAAGCAGAGAATTTGATGGTATAAGCCGTGGAATCTGTAGGTTCGGAGTTTTCGCAGACGCAAGGATCTTCACCGCAGACCTCGCAAAGTCCCTCATCAGGAGTGATTTCTTCACAAGAAACAGCACCGGTGAACAGGGACAGCATTATAAAGCAAATGCCAAGAAACCTTGGCATTTGCGATTTGATATTTGCAGACACTGACATGTTACTCGGCAACAGTGATTGCATAGTTCATGTTGATCACTGTAGGATCTGCTGTAGCGAGACCGAGATCGTCAGAAGGAACGTATGTGATTCTGTAAGTCACCTTGAGTGTCTTGCCGATAGCGGCCTTCACTGCATCACCATAGTACCAGTATGGATCAGCATCCTCTTCCTCATAGTATGAAGGCATAGCACATACATGACCGTAAAGGGCGTCTGGTGTTGCTCCTGAGAACCACTCCACACAGATTGCCGCATCCTCTGCTCCCCAAGCGGTCTGAGCATTGTCTGCATTGATCCAGAAGTTTGTTCCCTCGATCACTGTTCCGTCAGGAAGGAAACCCTCAAGTTTGATACCGGTGTAGATTTCTCCCTCGTCGTCAGCGACATAACCAGCATCGAGAGTGTTGTAAAGCTGGTTGGTTGTAAGACCGAGTTTGCTCTTCACATCCTCGAACTCCTCAGTAAATGTAAGACCGTCATAGTCGTATGTGTTTGCTGAAAGGGACAGAGTACCTGTGAAATCGATTTCATGTGTACCTGCTGTCGGAGCGGTAGGATACTGGCCTGCCTCAGGGTCAATGTATGCCTCAACCTTGATAGTGACCTGAACACCTGCACGAAGAACTTCATCACCGGTTCTCTGGAATACCATACCGAACTTGTACACATCACCCTCCTTGGTATTGCCAGGCATAACGCCTACAGCGCAGGCTGGGTCAAGGTAACCGGTCTCTTCGTTTCCGTATGCCTCAGTATAGCAACGGACGGTCTCGGTTCCCCAAGCATCCTTTACTCCATTAGCGTCAACCCAGTATCCGAATCCATTGGTATTATATGAATCGATGATATCTGTCTCGGAGCCGAGATCGATACCGAAGAGCTGAGTCTCCCTGTCGAATGCCACTGCCTCTTCGTATGTACCGATAGCCTCTGCGAGTTCTTCCCATGTAGCATATCCGAGATATTCATAGATAGTCTTGCCTTCAGCATTCTTGAGTTCGGCATAACTGAATTCACCGAAGCCGTATCCTGCTGTCTCATCAATAGTGTAATTCACCTCGAAGAGGCTTGTGCACCACTCCGGTCCTGCAGGTTCCGGTTCATTATTTTCACATTCGCAAGGATTCTTGCCGCACTGGTCGCACACTTCTGACGGTGTAGGATCTGGTGTCGGATCTGGTTCTGGCTTATCGCAGGCAGCAAAAAGGAATGCAGATGCTGCAAAAACCAACATGAATTTGTAAATCTTGTTCATAATTAAAAAAAGTTAATAAGTGTAAATGATTAGTATTTGGATTTAGATTCAGTTATTCTGCGTCTTCCGTTACCGCATCTCTCTGAGGATAACCCGGATTCTGGACGAGACGGATATTGGAATTCATGTTATCTGTAGAGATAGGATAGAGATTCTTGTGATAGTCGTTCGGATCAGCCTCCGCCCTCTTGCAGAACCAGCTCTTGGCATTCCATACGTTGTTGCCGGATCCGTTGCCGGTACGGAAACGGATGAGATCCTGACGACGGTGGAATTCACCTACGAACTCCCATGCAAGGTCATCGAGAAGTCCTCCGAGCTCGATATCTGCACCACCTTCGATGGTCTTTTCGAAATCGGCATCGTTCCATACATCCTCATAAGAGAAGTTCATGCTTGGAACCATTACAGGATTGTCTGTCTTATCAGTAACCTGATCATTACCATCCCAGTAAAGAGGCTGTTCCTTACCGGTTGTACCGCCTGACACCTTGATGGCCTGTACGAGAGTACCCTCTGTATTATGATAGTCACGCACACCATAATCGTAAACGGAACCACCCTTAAGGTCTGCAACAGTACGGACAGCATCCTTGTAATCAGCGAAAGCACGCGCGCGGACTGCTGTAACGAGTTCGGCAGCCTTGGCTTCAGAATACTCAGGAATGAGTTTCGATCCTCCGAGACGGAGAGCACATTCGGCAGCCATGAAATAAGTATCGGCAAGACGGAACACAGGAGAGTCGTTTCCGAAAGTGGAAGCGGATCCGGCAACTATCTCGCTCTTCTTGTAGCGGTAACCTTCGAACATATAGGCACCAGGATTGTCGATGGAGTGAACCTCCTTTGTGTAATATACTCTGGTAGTACCCTGCTGGTCACAGTCGCCATAGAGGGAAACCTTGTTGTTCGAACCGTAGAGATACTGTTGGCCGTACGCCCATGTGTCATAGAAACGGGTATCGAGATAGTTGACCTTCGGATAGCCCTTCACGTCAAGAGCCGGATTTCCGTTCTTGTCAAGAACAGGTTCCTGCTTGTATGTGTCTATGAACTGAGGGATGGCACATCCTCCGTTCCAGCCGCCTGTGATACCGAATGCCGCAATACCCTGTGCAGGAAGGCATGCCGGAGCAAGATAACATCCTGTAGCCTGGTTCTGGTCAAGATTGATTCCGAAGATGATCTCATTGTTTCCGGAAAGTTCCTGTCTGTGGTTGTCGGAATACTTGGCCGAGAGAGAATAAGGTCCGTCCATTACCTTGTCGAGCCAATAAAGTGCCTCTTCGTAATGGCTTACCTGTCCGCCTTGAGGACCGGAATACTCTGTTGTGGCAGTCTCCTTGTAAGGAACAGAATCCTGGAACCACGCATAGTAGTTGAGGTGCATCTTCGCAAGAGTCATATACGCCATGTACTTTGAAGGACGGTCGTATGTGTTGGTTTCAGGAAGATTCTCTATGCTCTCCTTGAGTTCCTTCACGATGTAGTCGAAGGAAACCTGAGGAGCCACCTGTTCCGGAAGGAATCCCGATTCCACCTCACCCTCCGGAAGAATCATGATGTTGCGGTATGAATCGAAGAGGATGTAATAAAGGAAGGCACGGATGGCACGGATCTCGGCGATAGTCTGCGGCTGAGTCTCGATGAGAGTCTGGTTCACGGTACACTGATTGGCGTACATGATGCCGACATAGGCATGATACCATATCACATAGTTGATGGATTCGATCGATGGAGTGAACTCATGCTTGTGGTATGAGATATAGTAGTCACCCCAGCCCACACCGATACGTGACGGGAACATGTGAAGATCTGAAGCGTCCTCGTTCCAGTCCCACATGCCGTAGTATGTCCAATATGTCTTTCTGAGGAAAGAATACACATTGCCTGAAATCTCGGAAATGGTCTTCTCGCTTGTAAAGTCGAGAGTCGCGTCAGTGATGAAGTCGTATGGTGTCTCCTCAAGGTTCACGCAAGATGAAGCGAAAAGAGAGGCTGCGGCCACACCCAATGCTATAAATATGTTTTTCAATTTTTTCATGACCTGTTGTTCAATTAGAATGTAAGGTTGACTCCGAATGTGAATGAACGGATTGTAGGATACTTGTCGCGGTCATCGATACCTGCGCCCCAGAACGGGTTGCCGTTTGCGATTTCCGGATCAAGACCAGAGTAGCCTGTCAGCACTGCAAGGTTGTCACCTGAAAGGTAAAGACGGGCAGACTTCACATACTTGTTGTTCTTCGTGTTGAATGTGTAACCGAGAGTCACATTGTCAAGTTTGAGATAGTCTCCTCTCTCAAGGAACTCGCTTATGAAGCCCTGAGTCTGCGCTGTAGAAAGCGTGGTATATTCTCCTGTAGGCTCCTTTGTCTCAAGATCATATATCGGGAGTGCATCTGAAGCGCAGCGGAGACGGTTGTAAGCGATGGAGTTGTTCTGGTAGAACAGACGCTGGTTGTTGAGAATGTAGAAACCGAGCTGGCTGCTGAGTTGGATGCCGAGATCGAATCCCTTGTAACTGAATGTGTTGCCCCAACTGAGATTCACCTGAGGAACACCTGTTCCGAGGTACTGGCGATACTGGTCGTCATTAAGTTCTGTAGAATAAGGTGTCCATGTTCCGTCAGGAAGTTCAACAATCCACTTTCCGTCTGAAGTAACGCCGTGAACAGACTTGAGCCCCCAGAAATTACCGGTTGCCATTCCTACCTCAACACGATGCGTCGTTACTGATACCGGGTCGGATACACCGCCGGTATTGAGATAATCGGCTGTTTCATAGAGGTCGTTCGAAAGGCTCACGAGTTTGTTGCTATTGTGAGACACGGCAAGTGTAGATTCCCATTCGAAATCCTTGGTGATCACAGGAACGGCTGTGAGGAAAAGTTCCACACCCTTGTTGTTCATGACGCCCACATTTGCAAGGATCGAGTTATACAAGTTCGGTGGAAGCGGAACCGCATAGTTATAAAGGAGTCCGTTGGTGTTCTTGTTGTAAAGATCGAGAGAGAAAGTAAGTCTATCGGCAAAAAATCCCATGTCGATACCGAGGTTGATTTCGTTAGAAGTCTCCCAGCGAAGATCCGGATTAGGGTTCTGGGTCGCCATGAGCGCCTTCTCCCACTGACCTGTCGAAGTATTGAAATACTTGTTATAGGTGTCGTAGTCGTAAGTCACGAGCGAAGCGTATGATGAACCTGGGATGATACCTGTAACACCCCATCCGAGACGAAGCTTGAAGTTGGAGAGCCAGTTCTTTGTATTTGCCATGAACTCCTCATTGTGGATATTCCAGCTTGCAGATGCCGAAGGGAAGTTACCCCACTTGTGGTTTGCACCGAACTTCGAAGAACCCTCACGACGGAAAGAAACCATTACATTGTAGCGGTCATCATAACCGTATGATATACGGCCGAAGAATGCCACGAGTTTGTCGTCGTTCTTGTATGAACTTACACCGGCAAGGTATCTTTCGAGTTTTCCGTCTTCATCGGTGATGTAATTTGAACCTGATCCGAGGCTGTTGTAAAGGAATTCCGCAGGGAAGTCAGAGTTCCATCCGCTGAAGCCCTGCCACATATTATAGGTATAAGAATAACCTACCATGGCAGAGAAACGGTGCTTGCCCCATAACGCATCATACTGCGAAGTAAGGTCAAGGTAATTGGAAATGGAATTTGCCTGACTCTTGGAAGCGCTTCCGTTATATCCTGCAGGGTCGCCCGCATTGATCCATGAAGAGTAGAGCGAATAGTAGTACTTCGAGTAGTACATCTCAGACATCGAATTGTATCGATGTGTAGCAAGCATGAGGTTGGTCTTCCATCCCTTTACAGGCTCAAGGGTGATGTTGCCGGCAAGGTTGGTCCACTCGCTTTGAGTGTCTCCGGTAGCCTCGTTGATCATTGACACAGGGTTGAAGTACTGGAAACGGCCGAACTCCTCATGATATCCGAGCGAAGGATCCTGCTCACCTGCATCATTGAGAGCATATACCGGTGCCGTCGGGTTGCGGATCAGAGCCTGACGATATGCGTATGTAGGGTCTGAATCAGTATTCTTGTGGATACCCTTGACGAGGTTGAGATTGAGTTTGAGAATATCATTGAAAAGATACTGTGACACATCGAATGTCATCTTGAGCTCGTTATTGTCAGTATTGATGATGACACCCTGCTCACCGCGATACGAAACGCTTGCAGAATAAGTCGTTGACTTGGTACCACCTGAAATAGAAAGAGAGTTGTTGTGGCTGAAACCGTTGCGGGAAATGAGGTCAAGCCAATCTGTGGCGAAGCCCATGTCCTTGAACGATGTCAATGTGTTTCCTTCAAGACCGTTGTAACCGTTCTTGATGTCATCAGCAGTATAGAAATCAGCCCTGTTTGCAAATGTCGAAAGTGACGCATATCCGGAATATGTAACAGACACATTTTCACCGCGCTTTCCTGACTTGGTGGTGATGAGGATGACGCCGTTCGCTCCACGTGTACCGTAGATTGCGGCAGCGGACGCATCCTTGAGGACAGAGATGTCCGCTATGTTCTCCGGAGCGACTGTACCCATATCTCCAGGGACGCCGTCCACGAGGATGAGAGGAGTAAGGTCACCGTTGATGGTAGTTGTACCACGGAGACGTATAGTAGATCCCGCATTAGGGTCACCCGATGACTTGGTAATGCTCAAACCCGCAACTTTACCGCGGATCATATCAGAAGCATCCTGAAGGTTACCGACAGTGAAGTCTTCCGGCTTTACACTTGCCACTGCAGAGGTAACGTCACCTTTGCGCTGTGTACCATAACCGATGACCACTGTCTCAGCAAGCATGAGAGCATCCTCAGAAAGTGTCACATTGATCTGGGTGCGGTTACCGACCACTTCCTCGACTTCTGCAAAACCGAGAGCATTGAATACGAGTACGGCATCGGCAGGAAGTCCGGAAAGTGTATATTTACCTTCTGCATCCGTACTCGTACCGACGGTAGAATCTCCCTTAAGGAATACTCCCACGCCCGGTACAGGACCGACTGCATCTGTAACAACACCTGATACTGTCTTACCCTGAGCGGCCGCCTCATCCGGCGATACAGCCATTCCGAAGAACAAGGCTACCGCCACACAGAGGGCCTTGGCCATATTGGCTGCACATTTAAAATGTCCAATCATAATGTATTAGTTTTAGTTGTTTTGGTTGATGATTTTTCCGTTCTGATTACAGATTATTACTTTGTAAACGCACAAAAATATTCAATCCGCGCTGCCTGAACTGACAATATCGTACAAATTGAAGCGACTATTTTCCAAAGGCTCCGTTGGACATTTTTGCTATTTGTCTGGATTTTTCTGATACTTTGTATAGAGGTGATTTGCGATATTCGCATGATTAACCACAACTGTAATGATGACACTGAAAGATTGCGTATCTGTGCTGCTTTGCAGCACAATATTTCTGACTGCAGCGGCAAAGACACAAACCGTCACATCTCCGGACGGAAGGATTGCTGTAGAAATCAGGACTGAGGAGAAGATAACCTATTCTGTCAGCCACGACGGCGAAACGGTCATCGCCCCTTCCGAGATCGGCCTTACCCTCATTTCCGAAGAGGGGTTCACCACAAAGGTGACTTCGGCAAAGACACGCTGCATATCGGAAAGCTTCGACGCTCCCCTCTACCGCCAGAGCAGGGTCAGCACGCAGGCCAATGAGCTCATACTCAAGCTGAAAGGAGGATTCTCCCTCACGTTCCGGGTCTATGACAGCGGAGTGGCATACAGGTTTGCAACCACAATAAAAGGCGAAACCGTCATCATCAGCGAGAAGGCAGAAATGAATTTCGGTGCGGACCGCACCGCATGGCTTGCATATTCGACCAACGACGCCGCACCTATGGCGATGGCATTCCAGAACGTCTATCACAACTGCACGCTTTCGAAGGCAGAGGACAAGCTTGCCTTCCTTCCGGTCACCGTTGACTGCGGAAATGTCAAGGTTACAGTGATGGAAAGCGACCTTGAGTCTTATCCGGGAATGTTCGTCAAGGCAGACAAGGACGGATTCGGGCTCGACGGAGTTTTCGCCCCATATCCAAAGACGACGGATTTCTATCCGTGGAGGATGCAGGAACATGTGACCGGAACAGAAGAATATATAGCGAAGAGCAGCGGCGCACGCACATACCCGTGGCGCATCCTTGCCATCAGCACAGACGACAGACAGATGCCGGTCAACGACCTTGTGTATGCCCTCGCCTCTCCTAACCGCATCGGGGACACATCGTGGATCAGGGGCGGAAAGGTTGCCTGGGACTGGTGGAACGACTGGGGTCTCAGCGGAGTACCTTTCAAGGCCGGAATAAATATGGACACATACAAGTACTATATAGATTTCGCCAGCGCCAACGGCATAGAGTTCGTCGTGCTTGACGAAGGATGGTATGACCCTAAGAGCGGAGACATGCTCACCGTGATACCGGACATCGATCTTGAGGCTCTGATCGCATACGGAAAGGAAAGGAATGTCTCACTCATCCTCTGGACGGTGTTCAATGTCCTCGACAGTCAGCTTGAGGAGGCATGCACAAAATACAAGGCCATGGGCATTGAAGGATTCAAGGTTGACTTCCTCGACCGGGATGACCAGACGGCAGTAGAGATGGCCTACCGCATCGCCGACGCATGCGCAAGACATAAGATGACTCTCGACTACCACGGATTCTACAAGCCTACAGGGCTCAACCGCACATATCCTAATGTGATAAACTTCGAAGGCGTATTCGGAATGGAAGAGGTAAAGTGGACGGACATAGCCAACGACATGCCTCTCTACGATGTCACCTTCCCTTACATAAGGATGGCATGCGGTCCTGTTGACTACACTCCAGGTGCGATGACAAATGCGACAAAGGCAGACTGGAAGGCCGTGTATTACAACCCTATGAGCATGGGTACACGCTGCCATCAGCTCGCGGCCTACATAGTACATGACTCGCCGCTGACGATGCTCTGCGACTCGCCTACCAACTATAAGGGCGAAGAGGAATGCGTAGAATTCATAACCTCGATACCGACCGTGGTTGACCGCACCGTGATACCAGCGGGAGAAATCGGAAAATATATTGTGTCGGCAAGGGAGAAGGACGGGATATGGTATGTGGGAGGCATGACCGGCTGGGATGCACGCGATGTTGAACTCTGCTTCGACTTCCTTCCGGAAGGCAGGACCTTCGAGGCGAGGATGTTTGTGGACGGGGTGAATGCCGGCAAGCAGGGAGAGGATTACCGGGTGGAGACCCTAACGGTATGCAAGGACGACAGGCTCACCATAAGTATGGCCTCCGGCGGAGGATTCGCAATGATACTCAAATAATCAACAATAAAAATCATGAGAAAAACCCTTTTGACAATTGCCGTATGCATGGCCCTGGCTTGCGGTGCGGCACAGGCGCAGATGAGACATGATGCTCCGGGCGCTGCCAATCCGGTTATTCCCGGCTATTTTGCCGACCCGACCGTGAAGAAGTTCGGTGACACATTCTATATGTATGCCACCACAGACGGAAGCGGTGCCGGATTCGGTCCCGCACAGGTGTGGACCAGCAAGGACTTCATGAACTGGACCCTCATGCCGATGAACTGGCCTGACAGCCACTGGATCTGGGCTCCTGACGTGATGCAGCACACCGACGGAAAATATTACTATTACTACTGCCAGCCTTGCATCATCCACTGCGGTGTGGGCGAGACTCCACGCGGCCCGTGGAAGAATATCCTCGGCGAAAGCGAAGCAGTGCTCATCGAGGACAGGTTCGTGCATAACGCAATCACCCTTGACGGACAGACTTTCGTTGACGACGACGGATCCGTCTATATGTATTGGGGAACATGGGGAATATACGAAGGCTTCGGATGCGGTTCAGGAAAGCTTGCTCCGGACATGAAGTCATTCACCGAGACAAGGCTCATTCCCAACACTGAGGTGACAGACTTCTTCGAAGCTCCGTTCGTGATCAAGCGC
The DNA here is from genome assembly GCA_964466235.1 of uncultured Muribaculaceae bacterium. Classification (GTDB taxonomy): domain Bacteria; phylum Bacteroidota; class Bacteroidia; order Bacteroidales; family UBA932; genus Cryptobacteroides. The sequence goes on from CAYXMV010000003.1 coordinate 18,148, forward strand.
AACGGAATCTATTATTTCATGTATTCGTCGGACAGCTGCCACGACCACACCTACCATGTGCAGTATGCGACATCAGACAAGCCTCTCGGCCCATATACCTACCGCGGCACCATTCTCGAGAGCAACGAGGACCGTACGGTTGACGGCCCCGGACATCACAGCATACTTCAGGACGGAGACGACTATTATATAGTATATCACCGTCACGACAATCCTCATTCCAACAGAGGATTCCACCGACAGCTCTGCATCGACAGGATGGAGTTCGCCGAAGACGGAAGCATAAAGAAGATCGTCCCTACGCATGAAGGTATAGGTTTCCTTGCTCCTTCAGTCGTGAAGAGCGAGAATCTCGCATATCTCTGCAATGTGCGCGCATCTTCTTATTATGACGATTTCTTCAAGCCTGAATTTGCAGTCGATGACAACAACGGAACTCTCTGGAGACCTCGCGGAATGGGACAGGAGTGGATCGAGCTCGATCTCGGAAAGGTTCAGAAGATTCAGACCGTATGGACTCAGTTCGAATACGGAACACAGTTTTACCAGTACCTCATAGAGACGTCAAAGGACGGCAAGACATGGGAGATTTTCGCCGACAAGCGAAATAACCGCCTTGCGGGAAGCCCTATGGTTGACTTCGGCAATGTGAAGGCCCGTTATGTACGTCTCACCACCACAGGAGGACAGAAGAACGGCTTCAACGGTGCCATCTGGAACATAAAGGTCTATGGAGGAGTCGAGGATGCGAATCCTCAGCAGTGGCTCGGCCTTACGGCAGCCGACTGGAACGGACGCGAGTGGAAGAACAATGAGGGAATGCTCGGAGGATCGTTCGTGCTCAAGAGCGGACAGGTATCCGTGGGCAGATTTGCCGGACGCGATGCCCTTGTGCTTGAACCGGGTACCGTACTCGAATATTCTTCTGACCTGATTTCGGCAGACAAGCCTCACACCCTCAGCGCAATGACTTACCGCGACGGCAGCTGGACAGGCTTCGAACCGGGACTTTCTGAAGGCAAGGTTACTGTGGCAAGCGGAGACCGCAAGCTTGTCATCACCAATCTCCGCCACTATAACTGGGAGCAGGAGAAGGCCGAAAAGGAATATGATCTCACAACTGACATAGTACGTCTGCCAGTTGCGGACTGGAACAAGCAAGGTCTGCTTGTGGAGATTGATGCCGATGAATTTGCTGCCGGAGACACGCTCCGCTGGGGATTCGACAATCTCGGAACTCTCGGCGGCTATTTCGAGCCTCTCGGACGTGGCGGCGAACCTGCCGTAGTGAAAGAAATCGAAGGAAAGCTCGGTATCCGCTTTACCGGAGAACAGGCATTCCAATCAAGCTTCCCTCTTCCTGCGACTGTGCGTGACAATGCACCTTACACACTTGAGGCATGGATTCTCAATGACGAGATTGCCCTCAACGAGTGCGTGGCAGACTTCACCACATCACACGATGAACTCGAGAAGATTATGTTCGTGAACGGCACCGAGCCTCGCTGCGGAGTGATGAACCACTACGGATGGTACGAGGATGCGGGCTGGAAGGAAGTAGAGACTCTTGCAGGCAAGTGGCAGCACGTCTATGTATGCTTCGACGGCCGCATGGAGCGCGTCTATATCAACGACCGCCTTGTGAGCGAGAAGGACATCCAGCTTCTTGTAAAGCCTGTGCAGTATGTGCTTCTCGGCCGCAATGCCGAAGGCGAATGGCCGTTTACCGGCTACATCCATTCGCTCAGATTCTGGGATGAATTCATACCATATAATAATTAATAATACACTTTGAACAATGAAAAGATTTATCGCTACATCGCTTCTTGCTGCGATGACCCTCACAGGTTTCGCGCAGGAAAAGAAGCAGCAGGCACACGGCTACCCTATCGACCCTGTGCCGTTCACTTCCGTCAAGGTTACTGACGCATTCTGGGGTCAGAGGCTTCAGGCAAGCCGTGAGGTGACCATTCCTCTGGCATTCAGCAAATGCGAAGAGACCGGACGTTATGAGAATTTCGTAAAGGCGGCCAACCCGAGCGAAGAATATGAAGTAGGAGGTCTCGCTTTCGACGACACCGACGTCTATAAGACAATCGAAGGAGCAAGCTACCTTCTCCAGACCTATCCTGATGCCGGGCTCGAGGCTTACATCGACAGTGTGCTCACCATCGTTGCAGCCGCTCAGGAGCCAGACGGATACCTCTACACAAGCCGTACGATGAACCCTAAGCATCCTCACGAGTGGGCTGGTTCAGAGCGTTGGGAGCTTGTCGAGGACCTCAGCCACGAGTTCTATAACCTCGGACACATGGTGGAAGGTGCGATTGCACACTATCAGGCCACAGGAAAGCGTAACTTCCTCGACATCGCCATCAGATACGCAGATTGCGTATGCCGTGAGATCGGAGAAGGCGAAGGACAGGTTGTCCGAGTTCCGGGTCATCAGATCGCAGAGATGGCTCTCGCTAAGCTTTATCTCGTGACAGGCGAGCAGAAGTATCTCGATCAGGCGAAGTTCTTCCTCGACAAGAGAGGCTACACCACCCGTACTGACGAGTACAGCCAGGCACATCTCCCTGTGCTTGAGCAGGATGAGGCTGTAGGTCACGCAGTACGTGCCGCATACATGTATGCAGGTATGGCTGACGTCGCGGCTCTCACCGGCGACCAGGGCTACATCGACGCAATCGATGCAATCTGGGACAACATCGTGACAAAGAAGCTCTATATCACCGGAGGTATCGGTGCGACAAGCAACGGCGAGGCATTCGGCGAGAACTACGAGCTTCCTAACATGTCCGCTTACTGCGAGACATGTGCGGCAATCGGAAATGTCTATGTGAACCATCGTCTTTTCCTCCTCCACGGAGAAAGCAAGTACTATGACGTTCTTGAGCGTACCCTCTACAACGGCCTTATCTCAGGCGTTTCACTTGACGGAGGCGGATTCTTCTATCCTAACCCTCTCGAGAGCATAGGCCAGCATCAGCGTCAGCCATGGTTCGGATGTGCATGCTGCCCATCGAACATCTGCCGGTTCATCCCTTCACTCCCGGGCTACATCTATGCGACAAAGGGTTCAGATGTATATGTAAACCTCTTCATGTCAAACACTTCAAACCTCACAGTGAACGGTAAGAAGGTGGCTCTCTCACAGGAGACAAGATACCCTTGGGACGGCGACATCGCCATCACCGTGAACAACAACAAGGCAAAGACATGGACCATGAAGGTACGTGTTCCGGGATGGGTACGTGGTCAGGTGGTTCCGAGCAACCTTTATGAGTATTCTGACGGAAAGCGTCTCGGCTACAGCATCTCTGTAAACGGAGAGAAGGTAGAGGGCGAACTTCAGAACGGTTATTTCTGCATCAGCCGCAACTGGAAGAAAGGTGACGTGGTACGTGTTCATTTCGACATGGAGCCTCGTACAGTCAAGGCAAACTACAAGGTCGAGGCTGACCGCGGACGCATCTCTGTGGAGCGTGGTCCTGTCGTTTATTGCGCAGAGTGGCCTGACAATGATTTCGACGTGCTTTCTATCGTGATGAACCGTGAGCCTAAGTTCGAACTCGTGGAGCAGCCTGAACTTCTCTGCGGCATCAACCAGCTCAAGACCGACGCCCAGGTTCTCAGCTATGACGACAACGGACGCCTTGTTGCCGAGGATGTGAAGCTCACCCTCATTCCTTACTATGCATGGTGCCACAGAGGAAGCGGCCCTATGGCCGTATGGCTCCCGCAGGAGCTCTCGGCTACACGTCCGACAATGCCGGCAACCCTCGCATCTGTCAGCAAGGTTAACGCTTCATACGTAGTGCGTTCGCTCGGCTCTATCAACGACCGTCTCGTTCCGAAGGATGAATTCGACCGTTCTATGCCTTACTACCACTGGTGGCCGGCACAGGCAACTACAGAGTGGATGACATACGAATTCCCGGAGCCTGCAACAGTACAGAGCTCTACAGTATATTGGTTTGACGACGCTCCTTGGGGAGGTTGCCGCGTACCTAAGTGGTGGAAGATCTATTATATGGACGAGGCCGGAGAATGGAAGGAGGTTACAGGAGCCGACAAATACGGCACAGAGAAGGGCTGCGGCAACACAGTCAACTTCGACCCTGTGACCACAAAGGCCGTCAAGCTCGAGGTACGTCAGCCTGATGACAACTCTGCAGGACTTTTCGAGTGGGAGGTCCGCTAAGCATTTGCAAATCAAACTATAGACTCTTATCTTTGCCTTACCGGCTGAGGTAAGGGTCTTTTAAAATATAGAAAATGAGAAAGCTTTTGATATTCATTCTGCTGATGATTCCGGCTCTGACATACGCTCAGGGCTCATTCGATTCCTATTTCTCAGACAAGAGCCTGCGCATAGACTTCATAACCTTCGGCAATTCCGAGTACCAGAGCGCATACGTGCACAAACTCAGGGAAGAACCCGTATGGGGCGGCCCGAAGAAAAATCTCGTGGAGCCTTTCGACTATGGAGAATACCGTATAGACGTCTATGATGCCGGAAGCGGCCGGCTCATCTATCGCAGAAGCTTCTGTTCCCTCTTCGGTGAATGGCGCACCACAGCCGAAGCGAAGACTGAGACACAGGCCTGGTACAACGCCATATCCGTCCCTTTCCCTAAGAACAAGGTGATACTGGACCTCACGGCGCGCAACAAATCCGACATGAAGTTCTACAGCATCATGAAGCATGAGGTGGATCCTTCGAGCATATTCATCGACCGCGCTCCACTCGCAGAGAACAAGGTGAAGAAGCTCCGTGACAACGGCTCGTCCTGCGACAAGGTCGATCTCGTATTCATTGCGGAGGGCTACACCGAAGCCGAGCAGAAGAAATTCTTCAAAGATGCCGAACGCTTCACCGAGGCCCTTTTCGACTGTCCTCCATTCGACTCCTGCCACGACAGATTCAATGTATGGGCAGTGGGTACGGTATCAGAAGATTCAGGCACAAGTTCCTCAGGCACAGGCATCTATAAGAACACCGCCCTCAAGACAGGATATTATACCTTCGGTCTCGACCGCTATCTCACGACTTCCGACATGAAATCCATCAAGGATGCCGTATGGAATGTCCCGTGCGATGCTGTCTTTCTCCTGATCAACACAGACACCTACGGAGGAGGCGGAATATATAACTCATACGCCTGCGGCACTGCAGACAACGCAAGGACTCCGGATGTGTTCACCCACGAGTTCGGACACAGCTTCGCAGGACTCGGTGACGAGTATTTCGAAAGCACCGTGGCATACGACGATAATTACTACAATCTCTCCATGGAGCTATGGGAGCCGAACATCACAACCCTCATAGACTTCGACAGCAAATGGAAAGACCTTCTTCCTGAAGGCACCCCAGTTCCTACCCCTCTGAACGAAGATACAAAGGACAGGATCGGAGTGTTTGAAGGCGGCGGATACCTCTCGGAAGGCATTTACCGTCCTATGGACCACTGCATGATGAGGGACTATGCCCCGTTCTGCCCGGCCTGCAGCCGTGCGATTCTCATGATGGTTGATTTCCTCACAGACAAATAAACGATGAAACAGAACAACAAGGCCATACTCTTCGCCTGTATCGCTGTCCTGAGCTGGTCAACTGTGGCGACGGCATTCAAGAAATCGCTTCAGCATCTGACCCATTTCGAGTTAGTGCTGGTGGCTTGCGTCGCGTCATTGGTCATATTTACGGTACTGATGACCGTACAGAAGAAATGGGGACTGCTTAAAGGTCTGTCACTCAGGGATTGGGGTTACTTCGCCCTGCTCGGACTTCTCAATCCGGTGGCCTACTACCTCGTACTTTTCAAGTCGTATGACCTGCTTCCTGCTCAGGTGGCCCAGCCGATAAACTACGCCTGGCCCATAGTACTTGTAGTGCTTCTCGCAATCTTTACCCGTGAGCCCATACCTGTCAGGAAATACATCGGCATGGCCGTCTCTCTCGGAGGCGTTGCGACCATTTCTCTGGGAGGCGGTCAGGCCATCGGCACGGCACTACCTATAGGAGGACTTCTGCTGGCCGCCTTGAGCGCCTTCCTGTGGGCAGCCTACTGGGTGGTGAACAACAAGAATAAAGAAAGATTCGATGCAAGCCTGGCATTCTTCATGACCTTCCTTTTCGGAAGCGTCTATATGACGGTCTTTTCCCTGTTTGCGGGGGTTGACCTCAACACTGTTCCGGGCCTGCTGTGGGGATCGTATGTGGGAGCGTTCGAGATGGGCATTCCGTTCATCTTCTTCGGAATGGCCTTGAGAAAGACCGACAATCCGGCACTCATCAACCAGCTGACATATCTTTCCCCGTTCATGTCTCTTTTCCTGATAGCCGTCGTACTGGGAGAAAAGATTGTCCCTACCACTATGATCGGTCTCGCGCTGATAGTTTTCGGTATCGTATTCAACGAATATTTCGTCAAGAAGAATCCTATACACCTCGGACCTTTTAAGGGTCAGAAACGGCGGAGGTGAATGTAAAAAGAGGGTGACTAAAAAGTCATATTGACTGATTAGTCACCCTCTTTAGGGGGTAGGAGTGCGTAAAAGTCGTGAGACTTTCACAGTAAAATCAGAGTCTCTCTAATTTTACTGTGAAATGTCTCATGAGCTCAGTCTCCCAGACGATCTTAACACCGCGGGTAATCTCGTGACGACGGTCATAAACGTTCTTGAGTGCTGCTGCAATCACGTCCATGTGATTGTTGGTATAGACACGGCGTGCGATGCAGAGACGGAGAAGGTCAAGACCTCCGAAACGGTTCTCGCGAGTCACAGGGTCACGGTCTGCGAGGATATATCCGATCTCACATCCACGTACACCGGCTTCAATATAAAGCTCGATCGCGAGGGTCTGTGCAGGGAATTCCTCCTTCGGAACCTGGTCGAGGACGCGGTCTGCATCAACGAAAAGGGCGTGACCGCCGACAGGACGCTGGTATGGGATGCCGTACTCGTCGAGCTTTGCAGCGAGATACTGCACCTGTCGGATACGTGTCTCGATGGTCTCGAGTTCAGTGTTCTCGTCAAGACCTACTGCGAGAGCCGCCATGTCACGGCCGTTCATACCGCCGTATGTAAGGAAGCCTTCGAACGGAATACAGAACTTCTTTGCTCCCTCGTACCAGTCCTCGTGACGTGTAGCGATGAAACCGCCCATATTCACGAGACCGTCCTTCTTAGATGACATTGTCATACCGTCTGCATACGAGAACATCTCCTTACAGATCTCCTTGATGGTCTTGTCAGCATATCCTTCCTCACGGGTACGGATGAAGTATGCGTTCTCCACAAAACGGGCAGAGTCGAAAATCACGCGCTTGCCGTACTTGTCTGCGATTGCGCGTACCTCGCGAAGGTTCTGCATTGATACAGGCTGTCCTCCGGCTGTATTGTTTGTAATTGTGACGATGATGAAAGGAACCTTGTCTGCATTCTCTGCAAGTACCTTCTCAAGCTTCTTAGGGTCAACATTACCCTTGAAAGGAACTTCGAGCTGAGTGTCCTTTGCCTCGTCAACGGTGCAGTCAACTGCAAATGCCTTGCGGCTCTCGATATGACCTTTTGTGGTGTCGAAATGCGAGTTGCCCGGCACGACTGCATCTGCCTTCACGAGGTGGCTGAAGAGAACGTTCTCGGCAGCACGACCCTGGTGGGTAGGAATAACATACTCGAAACCTGTAATTCTTGTGATAGTATCCTTAAGCTGGAAGAATGATGCCGAGCCTGCGTAGCTCTCGTCACCCATCATCATGGCTGCCCACTGACGGTCGCTCATGGCACCTGTACCCGAGTCTGTAAGACAGTCGATATAAACCTGGTCTGACTTAAGCTGGAAAAGGTTGTAGTCCGCTTCCTTGATCCACTGCTCGCGCTCTTCACGTGTGCTCATGCGAAGAGGCTCCACCATCTTGATCTTCCAAGATTCTGCAAAAGGTAATTTCATAATTATCAATATTTTAAGAGTTATTTATTATGATTTTCTTGATTTCAACTTATAAAGGTAATGATTTTTAATCAAAACCCATGAATTTATTTTAAATCATCGACCATCAGAACTGTTTTGCTACGATTCTGGCAACGAATCCGCCACCCGGAGCCATTTCGGCAGTCAGAAATCCATCCGACATGAGGACAGAATCAGAAAAGACCCTTCCATCCGTCACCTTGAAGCCAAGGGTCATCTTCCTGTAATCGCGGGCTACCCTATAAGCATTGACTCCGTCCTTGAATATCACTATTTCATAATCTCCGTCCGGAAGGAAATCGAGATTCAGACAGAGGGTGCGGGCAGACCAGTCCGTCATCGCGCCCACATACCACGTCTCACCGCTTCTGCGTGCCATCGCTATGTATTCTCCCACCTTTCCGTAAAGTCCGCGGGTCTCGTCCCAGACCGTAGGTACCGACGCAATGAACTCTGTACATTCCTTCTCACGCATATAGTTTGACGGAGAGTCACAGAGCATGTTGAGAGGCGAATCGAACACCACATATTCAGCAAGCTGACGGCAACGGGTTCCCTGACTCATCGGCTCTTCATTCACAGGATGGTAATTTCCCCTCGATGCATTTCTCATGGCTCCTTGAGTATAATCCATAGGCCCGGCCATCATTCTGATATAAGGGACTATCACATCGTAAGTGACCTGATCCACCTCGGCACCGCTCCATTTCATCTGCTCGAGTCCATGCACACCTTCATAGTTCAGGACATTCGGATATGTCCTGTGGAGGCCCACAGGCTTGTATGTTCCATGGAAATCGACGAGCATACGGTATTTTGCCGCAGTACGGGCAGCCCTTTCGTGGAAGCCTGTCATGTATTGGTCGTCACGGTCCATGAAATCGATCTTGAATCCTTTGACCCCCATCTCCGAATAATGCCTGCACACCTCTTCCATGTCGCGGTCAAATGCCCAATAGCCAGCCCAGAGAATAAGGCCTACATTGCGCTCTGCTGCATATTCCACAAGCATTTCGAGATCTATTTCAGGCACCACCTGAAAGAGGTCAGCCTCTCCGTTCACCGACCATCCTTCGTCAAGTATGACATATTCGATTCCGTTTGCAGATGCAAAATCTATATAATACCTGTATGTGTCGTTATTGATGCCGGACACAAAGTCAACACCATCGATATTCCATGCATTCCACCAGTCCCAGGCCACCTTTCCAGGTTTGACCCAACTCCAGTCAGCATCCGGATCTGCGGGTGCAGCAAGTCTGTAAACCAAATCATTGTCTGCCATCTGCACATCATTCTCCGACACTGCAACTATCCTCCACGGAAATTCCTGAGGACCTTCACAGGCAGCGATATATTCCTCTCGGGACTGCACTATCATCTGAAGGTTGTTGTGACCGCCCTGCTCCACTTCCTTAGGGTATGGAGCGAAACGGGCCTTGAGCGAAGTCTCTTCATGTCCGTTGTAAAGATACATTCCGGGGTAATCGGTAAGGTCAGCCTCAGTGATGACTATCTTCTTTCCTTCAGGACCGTCGATCATAAGAGGAAGGAAGGCAAAACGATCCTTGTTCCACTGCGACAGAGGTGTGTATTCATAACGGTTTTCGAATGAATTATAGAACTGACTCTCAAGAGTTTCGGTATGCTGACACACGTAGGCCGCCCACATGTTCCAGTCCTTCGGGAAACCGAAGTCAGCCATTTCATGCTCAACCTTGTACTGACCTTCAAGATGCGAAACGAACCTGTAGGCCATTCCATCGTCGTATGCCCTGAACACAAGCGAGAAATTCTTGAATTTCAATGTCATTTCATTAAAGACATCCTCAACCTGAGCCTTTTTGTACATTATTGCCGCTATGGTCTGGCTTACGCTTCTGCGGCTCACTTTCTTCACCGGCTGCACTCCGCCGAACACAGTACCGTCGGTCATATACATTCCGACGTGAGAGTCCTTCATGAGAACGTCACCGTCATGTTCGAGGCGGTAGCCTATTCCTTCTCCAGCCTCTACGGTCACCTTCAGGCGGCCGTCAGGAGACAAAAGTTCATAATGTTCCGATGCAGCGAAACCAGCAGCAGTCACAAGAGAGAATACCAGTGTAGTTATCAGTTTAAGCATAATGATTATGGTTATAAGCGTCGGAATATGAATCAACTGATTCCTGTACCGGCGCTTTGTCAACGATTATATTCCAAGCTGTTCTTTCATGCTGCGGAGCAGGTCGAAGGCCTGCAGCGGAGTCATGTTGTTGAGGTCGGCCTTGTCGAGTTCCTCCTTCAGGGACGACAGCAGCGGATCTTCAAGCTGGAAGAACGAGAGCTGAAGGGAGCCGTCGCTTTCCACACGCCCCTCCTTGATGTTGTATGGCTTGACCGTGTGCTTCCTGTCATTCTGAGAGCTGCTAAGAATCTTTCCCGCAGGCTCACCCTTTTCCAACGCCGCCAAAGTCTTTTCAGCCGACTCCAGAACCTGCTTAGGCATACCCGCCATACGGGCAACATGCAGACCGAAACTATGCGCCACACCGCCTTCCATCAGCTTGCGGAGGAAGATGACATTCTTGCCTACCTCCTTCACAGCAATATGGAAGTTACGCACACGTCCATATATGTTCTCAAGGTCGTTAAGTTCATGGTAATGAGTAGCGAAGAGAGTCTTTGCCCCGTCACCGTACTCATGTATGTATTCCACGATCGCGCGGGCTATGGACATTCCGTCGTAGGTCGAGGTTCCACGTCCGATCTCATCAAGAAGCACCAATGAGCGGGACGAGAGGTTGTGAAGGATCATCGAAGTCTCGAGCATCTCCACCATGAAGGTTGACTCGCCGCGGGAAATATTGTCGGAAGCTCCGACACGGGTGAATATCTTGTCACAATAGCCTATATGCGCCTCCGCCGCAGGAACAAAACTTCCTATCTGGGCCATAAGGACGATCAGGGCAGTCTGCCTGAGAAGAGCCGACTTACCGGCCATGTTCGGACCCGTAAGGATGATCACCTGCTGCGACCTGTCATCCAAATAGACATCGTTCGGAACAAATTCCTCTCCGGCCTGCATCATGGTCTCGATGACCGGGTGGCGACCTTGCCTGATGTCGATGACCTTGCCGTCATCCATCATCGGACGGCAGTAGCGGTTGCTTATGGCAAGGTCCGCGAATCCGGAAAGCACATCTAACCGCGCAAGTATGCGGCAGTTCTTCTGGATGGAAGCAATATTGGCCTGTATCGTTGCAACCAATTCTCCATATATCTGAGACTCAAGGACATATATACGTTCTTCAGCACCGAGGATCTTCTGCTCATACTCCTTGAGTTCCTCTGTAATATAACGCTCGGCATTGACAAGTGTCTGCTTTCTGATCCACTCCGGAGGCACCATATCCTTATATGTATTGCGGACTTCGAGATAGTAGCCGAACACATTGTTGAAGCCGATCTTGAGGGAAGATATTCCTGTACGCACCACTTCGCGCTGCTGTATTTCAAGCAGATAATCCTTTCCGTGGCGGGCGATCTTCCTGAGCTCGTCCAATTCCTCGTTCACCCCTCCTGCTATCACATCTCCCTTTCCCACAGCTGCCGCAGTCTCAGGATGCATCGTCCTTCCGAGGTAATCGAGAAGTTCGGCACAGTCACTCATCTTGCCGAGAAGTTCGTCGAGAGCTTCGACGCCTTTACCTCTGCACAGACCGATTATCGGGTCCGTCTGACTGAGCCCCCTGCGGAGCTGCATCACTTCACGAGGCATTATCTTGCCGGCAGCGGCACGGGAAATTATTCTCTCGAGGTCGCCTATATCTCCGACCATTGTCTGAAGTCTGAGCAGATCATCCTGATTGTCAACAAAATGCTGGACCACAGCATACCTGTATTCAAGTTCCTTCATATCCATCACCGGCATGGCAAGCCAGCTTCGGAGCATTCGCGCTCCCATAGGTGATGAACATCTGTCGATCACATCTACAAGGGCGGTTCCCTCCTTTCCGGCCGTGGAAGCGAATATCTCGAGGTTGCGGAATGTGAAACGGTCCATCCACACGAAAGAACCTTCATCTATACGGGAAATAGAACAGATGTTTGTCAGACCTGTATGCTGCGTCTGTTCAAGATAAATGAGCAGCGCACCTGCGGAAGTCACTCCGAGAGGAAAACTGTCTATTGCAAATCCCTTGAGGGAATCGACCTTGAGCTGCCTCTTGAGCCTTTCCACCGAACTGTCATACACAAATGCCCATTCTTCAAGGGTAGAGATATAGAAACCGTCTCCATAGCGTTCTCTGACCCCTTTTTCATATCCTCTCGGCACAAGAAGTTCCTTCGGAGCAAATGAACTGAGCAAGGTACCTATATAATCGAGCGAACCTTCAGCCACCTGGAATGTTCCCGTCGATACATCAAGGAAGGCGGCTCCGCACCTATCCTTATGGAAGGTAAGGCCGGCGAGATAATTATGTTCCTTCTGCTCGAGAAGCTGTTCGTTGAAAGCGATACCGGGAGTGACCAGTTCGGTGATTCCGCGTTTGACGATCTTCTTGGTCAGCTTAGGATCTTCCAGCTGGTCACACACTGCGACCTTATATCCGGCACGGACAAGTCTCGGCAGATATGTCTCAAGGGAATGATATGGGAATCCGGCCATCGGAATAGAGTCCGGGGCCGCATTGGAACGTTTTGTAAGCACGATTCCGAGCACCTTGCTGGCTGTGATGGCATCATCACCGTATGTCTCATAGAAGTCACCGCACCTGAAAAGCAGCACCGCCTCAGGATGTTCCGCCTTCACAGCAAAGAACTGCTTCATCATAGGTGTCTCGGTAGGTCTTTTCTCCGCCATAGAATAAAAATTATATCTGTTTCCGTCACGCCAGTTCATCTCAGACATACGACCCTGCTGCCCTTTTGGCGCAATCAGGCAAATTTACTGATTTTTTCGTCCCTCCGCGCCGTTTTTCGTCACAACCTCATTAAAAATAAATTTTATAGAGGCTAAAATTTATTTTATGACTATAAAAAAGAGAAAAACTTTCATGCCCGCATTCCATTTCGCCACATTTCCTTGACATCATTCCTAATATATATGGAACTTTGAAGGAAAAGTTATCGTATGGAAAATAAAGGGGAAATTGTGGTTTATCAGCCTGATGACATTACCAAGCTGGAAGTAAGAATAGAACATGACAGCGTATGGCTGACTCAGGCACAAATTGCAGAATTATTCCAAAGAGACAGGACTGTCGTTACCAGACACATCAAGAATGTGTTTGGTGAACAGGAATTGGAAGAAAAAAGCAATGTGCATTTTTTGCACTTTGCAAATTCTGACAAGCCTGTGAAATACTATAGTCTTGATGTAATTATTTCTGTCGGATACCGTGTCAAATCAATTCAAGGCACAAGATTCAGACAATGGGCAAATAATGTATTGAAAAATCATTTGTTAAAAAGACACCGGTCAGATTACAAAATCACAGAAATCAATGATATGCTATTGATTCATGATAGGATACTGAAAGAACATTCAAAGAAAATCGACTTCTTTGTCAGGACATCGCTGCCTCCGGCACATGGCATCTTCTTCGACGGCCAGATGTTCGATGCATATGTGTTTGCGGCAGAAAATGGTTCGCTTTCTCACTGATGACAGAATGGACGGCACAAGACCTCATCGACAGGATTCAGTAACTCCGATTGCACTATCACTTAACTTTTACGTAATTTCACTTTTTAAAACAAACAGCTATAACATCACCTTTTATTGTTATCTTTGTAGGTTGCAATGAAACGGGTGCTTATCATATCGTACTATTGGCCGCCGACCGGTGGATCGGGAGTTCAGAGGTGGGTGAAGTTCGCCAAGTATCTGCCTGCAGAGGGGTGGCAGCCGGTGGTCTATACGCCGGAAAATCCTGAGCAGCTGGCGGTTGACACTACTCTTGAGGCGGATGTGCCTGCTGAAGCGGAGATCATCAAGACACATATCACGGAGCCATACGAACTTTACAAGAAGTTCCTTCGCAGGTCGGGCCACAGCAAGGAAGCAGTGGAAGTCAATCCTGTGAATGCCCGGAACAAGAGTCTGGCGCAGAAGGTGGCGATGTGGGTGCGCGGCAACTTTTTCCGTCCGGATCCGCGGTGTCTGTGGATCAGGCCTTCAGTAAGATTTCTCAAAAAGTACCTCAAGGAGAATCCGGTGGATCTGATAGTGAGCACGGGGCCGCCGCAGTCTATGCATCTCATCGCGCGCAGACTCGCCGGGGAAACCGGCCTGCCGTGGATTGCCGATTTCCGTGACCCATGGACCAAGATATTCTATTTCAAACACTTGTCCATGACGCGCGCAACCGAAAAATGGCATCAGAGAATGGAAAAGAAGATGTTGGATGAGGCTACGGTCGTAGTGGCTGTGTCACCGCTCGTGCAACAGGAGTTCCAGGCTATGACTCAGACTCCGGTAGAGCTTGTCACCAACGGATTTGACGAGTGCGATTATGAGGTGAGCGGCGCACAGATGAGCGATTCACAGATGAACGGCACAGACATAAGCAGCACAGACACGGACCAGGCCGGAGCCAAAAGCCGACTGGCCGCAGGCGGTCCCGACAAGGATTTCATCATCACTCACACCGGACTGTTTGCTGCTGACGGCAACCCTACCGTTCTTTGGGAGGTACTGGCAGAGAAGTGCGCCCGGGACGAAGATTTCAAGAAACTGCTCAGGATAAGGCTGGCTGGCAAGACAGATGAGGCCATCATACAGAGCATTTCAGACAACGGACTCTCCGGCAATCTTACAGATCTCGGCTATCAGCCACACTCTGCAGCAGTCGAAGAACAGCGCAATGCCTCTCTCCTGATACTGCCTCTGAGGAAGGAGCCGGAATACAAGGCCGTCCTTCCGGGAAAGCTGTTTGAATATCTGGCTTCGATGAGGCCGGTGCTCGGAATGGGTCAGCCGGACGGAGCGATGTCGATGATTCTCAACCAGACCAGGACAGGGGTCGTGCTGAACTGGGATGACAGGGCGTCTATCGCGCGATACATCGATTTATGCTGGGAAAGGCATCTGAAAGGGGAACTGACCGTGGAGGATGCGGATATTTCGCAGTTCACGCGACGGAACCTTACGCGACGGATGGCACGGTTGTTTGACCGGCTGACCGAAAAATAGAAACTGTCCATGAATACGGCCTTCTGGGTGGAGAAAGTAACATTAACACCTGACTAATCCACAAAAACGGCC
>CAYXMV010000003.1:33483-46243 GCA_964466235.1 uncultured Muribaculaceae bacterium
GGCCTTCTGGGTGGAGAAAGTAACATTAACACCTGACTAATCCACAAAAACGGCCTTCTGGGTGGAGAAAGTAACATTAACACCTGACTAATCCACAAAAACGGCCGGTTTGGTGGAGAAGTAAAGAAGAAAACAAATAAGAATATGAATAAGGAATTATTGAAGAAGATCGGAATATATGCAGGGATTATCCTGCTGTTCGTCGTTCTGGCCTACAGTTTCACACCACAGGTGCTGAGCGAAAAGATAGTGAACCAGAGCGACATCTCGGCATGGAAGGGAATGGCGCAGGAGGCAATGACGCATAATGAGGCGCATCCCGATGATCAGACCGCTTGGACCAATTCCATGTTCGGAGGCATGCCGACCACTGCCATCATCGACGATTTCGACGGGGACTGGACACAGAAGATATACAAGTTCCTGCTCACAGGACGCCGTCCTGCAAGCTATCTGCTTCTTGCGTTGATCGGAGGCTTCCTGCTGATGCTTTCTATGGGGACGAGCAAGCTGATTGCCGTAGCAGGAGCCATAGCCATAGCCTTCTGTTCGTATAATTTCCAGATCATCCAGGTCGGTCATAACACCAAGATGCAGGCCATCGCTTATTTCCCGTGGGTGCTGGCAGGCATAATATTCACATACCGGGCGGCACTCGGAAGATATTCGATGTCATCCGGTCAAAATGACGAGAATGCATCCGGCTGGAAGTCATGGCTGCCGAAAACCATGCTCGGCGCCACCCTGTTTGCCTTCGCACTCAGCATGCAGATAAAAGCCAACCATATCCAGATCACATATTACCTTGCGATAGTCATATTCATCTATGCGGCAGCCCTGCTCATCAGCCTGTGCATTGACAAGGCGAAACGGGGGCTGTTGAAACGCTTCTTCACGGCGTCTGCCCTGCTGCTCGTGATCGGATGCATCGGCATAGCGACCAACGCCAACAAGCTCATTCCTACATACGAATATACGCCTTACACCATGCGCGGTGGTTCGGAACTCACCTCCGACAGCGATACGCACAACGCCAAGGGTCTCGACCTCGACTATGCGACCGCATGGTCCTACGGCATCGAAGAGATGCCTAACCTCTTGATTCCCAACTTCAACGGAGGTTCATCATCAGGAGAGCTCCCTATGGATTCCGAGACCGCGAAGCTTCTCAAGAGGGCCGGTCAGCCGAACCTGCGCGAAACCATGAAGCACATGCCTCTCTACTGGGGCCCTCAGCCTTTCACCGCAGGACCTATGTATATGGGAGCAATCACAGTCTTTCTCTTCGTGCTCGGCCTCTGCCTCTGCAAGGGACGCGAGAAATGGTGGATGGCCGTGGCGGCACTCATAGCCGTACTTCTCGCATGGGGCAACCATTTCATGTGGTTCACCAGACTCTGGTTCGAATACGCCCCGCTCTACAACAAATTCAGGACGGTGTCCATGGCCCTGACCGTGCTCCAGGTACTTATGCCTCTGCTCGGATTCTATGCTCTTGACAGGATTCTGAAAGAGACTTACGACAAAAAGACATTCACCAAGGCCGGATATATTTCCTACGCCATCACAGGTGGATTCTGCCTTCTCTGCGTACTTGTTCCGGGCATAGCCGGCACCTTCACCGGAGCAGTCGATGCAGGGCAGCATGAACTTATCACCGAGGCTCTTGTCGCCGACCGCAAGGAGCTGATGACAAAGGATGCACTTCACTCGCTGATTCTGATCACTCTGACATTCGCCCTTCTCCTTTGGGCATTCCGCAAGCCGAAGTACGATGCCGTGGGCAAGAACGGCTCATTCGTGATGAAGGGAAGGATGACGATAGTTGCCGTGGCGGTGATATTCCTGGTATGGATAGACCTTGTGAGCGTCGGAAAGCGTTACCTCAACAAAGACCATTTCGTGACGCAGAAGGACTTCTCGGCGGCATACGAACCTCGTCCCGTGGATGAGATGATACTTGAGGACACGTCTCTCGATTACCGCGTTCTCGACATAAGCGTCAACACCTTCAACGACGCCATCCCGAGCTACCATCACAAGACCATCGGAGGCTACAGTCCTGTAAAGATGCAGCGTTATCAGGACCTCATCGAACGCTACCTCACACCGGAAATATCATCCATATATGGCGCAATAAACAATGCCGGAACCATCCAGGACATCGAGGATGCACTTCCAGAACTTCCTGTGACTTCCGCCCTCAACGGAAAATACATAATCATCGGTGCGGACTATCCTCCTGTGCAGAACAGGAATGCGCACGGGAATGCGTGGTTTGTTGATAAGGCTGTTGCTGCAGCCAATCCGGATGAAGAAATAGCGCTTATCGGTGCTGTAGATCTCGGAACGACCGCTGTGATCGGAAAGGATTTTGAATGGGCGGGAAGATTCTTCGCTGATGCTCAGAATGATAAAGAGGACACACAGAATAACAAAGCTGACGCTCAGAATGACAATACTGTCATATCGAAAGGAGTCGAAACATCTGCCGAAGGAAACACCGACAGCATTACCCTGACCGGCTACGCCCCTAACGAACTCCGCTACACCTTCAGCACCTCGCAGGAGCGTGCAGCAATATTCAGCGAAATCTATTATCCCGAAGGATGGAAGGCATGGATAGAGCCGGCCGGAGTCTATGGCGAAGTCCGCAAAGGCCATTACCGGCCGACATCCGAAGGCCGTCCTGTGGAACTCTTCCGTGCAGACTGGATCCTCCGCGGAGCCGTCATCCCAGAAGGCGAAGGAGAGCTGATCATGCGTTTCGAGCCGGACTCATACACCCTCGGCAAAAACATATCAAGAGCAAGTTCAATCACATTGATCCTGCTCCTGATCGCTTCCGCTGCCGGAATGTATGTCTCCTCCCGCAAGGAAAATCATTTGTCTGACACCAACGTATAAGGAATATCCCTGAACACCCCGTTGGTTACTTCAATCACCTCATCTGAAGAAGGGTCGTCACTGACCGCCTTGAACTCAAAGCGGCCTGACATGATGCCCTTCTTCTTGTTCATCTTCGTTATCTTGAACCACCCTTCGACAGCATTGAACCATGCCGTCCTTACATGATACACATCTTCCCCCTGAGAGGTTGCCACAGGCTCGCGGTACGTATATTTGAAAATAGGATAGGTATCAAGACCATCATCCAGATTGTAATTGTACTCAAAGCCCTTTTTCAGTTCCCCGTCAAAGAAGCCGCAGTTAAGGCCTATCTCCACACCATCAAGAGAATTGTCTGTATCCCATCCCGACCTGCTGTATGCTATGGCAAAGCCTTCACCAAAAACCTCCATCACACGGAAAGTTCCCGAATCTTCGCCATTCACCTTGAAATATTCCTTATGCGCCCAGAAAGAAACCATCGGATCCGGAGCAGACGCAACGGCCACCCCGATAAGTATCCAACTGCATCCGGTCAGACATAGGCACGAAGCCAGCAATAAAAATAACTTTCTCATAACTCAGGGGTCTGTTCTTCTTTAATCATATCAAACGGAATATTACGGAATTCTCCGTTGGTCACCTCTATGACATCTGCATGAGTGCAATCCTTTTCATACTCCAATGCAGCACTGAACCCGAACTGTCCGGAAACCACCATCTTGTCCCAATTTATCTCATAGAACTCGATCCAGCCCCGATATGCACGATACAGATCATAATCTGAGACGGAACTGCTCCTTACCGGATTGAAATACACAAACGGATATTCCTTCAGCTTGTCATCCTCAGTAAACTCAATCGCCGTTCCCGTCTCAAAAGACGAAGCTAATCCATGGAATCTGAGGCTCAGCTCTATCATATCATAATTTATGAAATCAGTCCTGCGCGAATAAGAAATATCAAGACTATCCCCATATTCACGGATTTTCAGGACACAAGGTTCCGGAATGCCGAAAGGATTTCCATAAACGGTATTCACATCCTTGGCAGAATAATATTTCTTACCCTCAATCTCAAAAGATACCGGCCTCAGCGGAAACGCCTCATACTTTGTGCAAGCCACGAACCCCGCCAGAACCATGACCAAAAGTGCTCCGCACTTCCTACCGAAAATGCCATTCATCAACACTTTGCGCAAATACGTTTTCTTCATGTCCAATATCAAAGTAACAATCGATTTCATAGCTGTAACCTTTAAGATCAATGCGATAGATGCAGAAAACACGGCATCCGTTGCATGCGTCAGTTCCGATATTTAATCGGATAAACAATTGTTATATGCCTACGATGGTTCAGAATACCATATCTTAGCGATCTTACCATCCTGCACCCTGAAAAACACATTGAACTCTACAATAGTTACAAGGTTACCGGTCAAGTCCGCGAGGGCTATAAAATCATATTAGTAACGAAGATCGAAATGATGGCCAAAGGAGCCACGAAACGGATGAGGAACCACAGGACACCGAAGATCTTTACATTGGTGCGGAGGGTGCCGCCGTTGGTGAATTCGTCGTAAATATCCGTCTTTTTGAGCCTCCAGCCCACGAAGAGGACTGTGAGGAGGCTGCCGAGGGTCATCAGGATGTTCGACGAGAGGTTGTCGAAGAAGTCGAAGATGGTGCGGCCGCCGATGGTGATGTCCGAGAGAGGGCCGAAGGAGAGCGAGCAGACCGCGCCCACTATCCAGCATATAACGAAGAGGATAAGGCATGCTGCCATACGCGAGAATCTCTTTTCTTCGACGAGATAAGCCACAGCCACTTCAAGCATGGAGATGGATGAAGTCAGGGCGGCTACGAGAAGGGCCACGAAAAAGAGTATGGCCACGAATCCTCCGGCAGGCATCTGCGAGAATACGAACGGAAGGGTCTCGAACACAAGGCCGGGACCTGACTGAGGGTCGAGTCCGAATGCAAATACGGCCGGCATTATGGCTATTCCGGCGATGAGGGCGAATGCGAGGTCCGACACCGCTGTGGCCGTGCTCTGGAAGAGGATGTTTTCTTTCTTGTCAACGTATGAGGCGTATGTCATCATTGTACCGAATCCCAAGGAGAGGGAGAAGAATGCCTGCCCGAGGGCGGCTGCACATGCTTTCGCGTCAATCTTTGAGAAGTCGGGGTTGAAGAGGTAATCGACTCCCTTGCCCGCTCCGGGAAGCGTGAGGGAATAGATGGCTATGGCTATCACTATGAAGAAGAGCATAGGCATCATGACCTTGCTGAATTTCTCGATTCCATCCTTGATTCCGACCATCACTATCAGGGTCGTGATGAGGAGGAAGAAGGTGTGGAAGATGAGCGGGGCCCACGGGGCCGAGACGAAATCGATGAACATAGTGTTCATGGCAGCATAGGATTCGCTGCCTGTGAACGAGAATGTGCAGGATTTGATAAGGTATTCGATGGACCATCCGCCGATCACGCTGTAGTAAGAAAGCACGACAAGGGGCACTATGACCGTGAAGAGTCCCACCCAGCGCCATGCACTGCCTCCGGAAAGGTCACGGAAGGCTGCAAAGGCGTTTCTCTGGCTGCGGCGGCCTACCACGAATTCCGAGATGAAGATCGGAAGGCATATCAGGAAGGAGAGGGCTATATAGACTATGATGAAGGCCGCGCCTCCGTTTTCTCCCACGAGATACGGAAATCTCCAGAGGTTGCCGAGGCCCACTGCCGAGCCTGCCATTGCTACAAGGGCGCCGAAGCGGCTGCCGAAACTTTCACGTGCTGCCATGATTACTTACGAATATATTCTACAAATTCAAATGTGCATCCTGTTTCCGGGTCGGTCATGAGGTCGGAGCGGACGGATACCTTCCAGACTGCGGGGTCTATCTGAGGGAAAAAGGTGTCGGCGTCCTCTATGACTGTGTGGACATGGGTTATTATGAGGCGGTCGGCTGCCTGCATTGCCTGGGCATAGATCTGGCCTCCGCCTATTATGAATGTACAGGGATTTCCCGACTCGCTTTGCTCGCTCGAAATGACAGAACCGATGCCTTGAATGACAGAACCAGTGCCCGGAATGACAGAGTAAACGTTTTTTTCTACGAAAGCGAATGCAGAATCTAAAGAATCTGCAACCACCACGCCTTCAGGAGCATCGAATCCGTGGCGGGAAACCACCACGTTCAGCCTTTTGGGCAGAGGACGTCCTATGGATTCGAAGGTCTTGCGGCCCATGATCACCGGGCACCCCACGGTTGTCCTCTTGAAGAATTTAAGATCTTCGGATATATGCCAAAGCAGAGCATTGTCCTTTCCTATAGCATTATTATCGGCTATCGCCACTATTATAACCTTTTCCATAATAAGAAACAGTTTAAATTTTTCTCCGAAAAATCATTAATTGTTAAAACTGAATATTTAGGGGTAAACCGTTCCGGTACCGGTTGCTGTCATCAGACAGCAACCGGTGCCGGAATGCGTGGATATGGATCATAATCCACCAACTCGAAATCCTCATACCTGAAGTCGAAGATATTCTTAACCGACGGATTGATCTTCATCTTAGGCAGGGCGCGAGGCTCACGGGAGAGCTGTGTGGCAACCTGCTCGAAATGATTGACATATATATGGGTATCACCAGTCGTGTGGACGAATTCTCCAGGCTGCAGCCCGCATACCTGAGCTATCATCATGGTCAGAAGCGCGTATGACGCGATGTTGAAAGGCACACCGAGAAAGACGTCGGCGCTGCGCTGATAGAGCTGGCACGAAAGTTTTCCGTCAGCCACATAGAACTGGAAGAGCGAGTGGCAAGGCGGAAGAGCCATCTTCTCCACCTCAGCTACATTCCACGCAGACACTATCATACGACGAGAATCCGGATTCTTCCTGATTGTCTCGATCACATTTGAAAGCTGATCGATGGTGCCTCCGTCCGGAGTCGGCCAGCTGCGCCACTGGTGGCCATAGACCGGACCGAGATTTCCGTTTTCGTCAGCCCATTCGTCCCAGATGGTCACTCCGTGGTCCTGGAGATATTTCACATTGGTGTCTCCGGCTATGAACCACAGAAGTTCATGAATTATGGATTTGAGATGAACCTTCTTGGTGGTCAGGAGCGGGAATCCTTCACTGAGGTCGAAACGCATCTGGTAACCGAACACACTCTGGGTGCCGGTGCCGGTGCGGTCGCTCTTCATTGTGCCGTTGGCACGGATATGTCGAAGCAGATCTAAATATTGTTTCATTTCTTGTCAGTTTTATCTGGTACCGAAAGCAAAGATGATGGCCTGCTCATAGACTTCTCCAGGACGGAGGACGCATGAAGGATAGTCAGCCTTGTTTGGAGCATCCGGATAGTTCTGACATTCGATGGCAACGCCGTCGTAGTCGTTATATACATGTCCGTTCTTGCCCTCAGGGCAGCCTGTAAGCCAGTTTCCGGTATAGACCTGAACACCCGGCTGGGTCGTGTATATCTCGAGGCTGCGTCCGCTCTCAGGAGCATGAAGTTCGCAGCAGAACTGTATCTGTCCCGGTTCGGCACCGTCGATGACCCAGCAATGGTCATAACCCTTGCCTATCTTAAGGGCTTCGAAATCAGCATTGATGTCCTGTCCGATCGGCTTCTCGTTCACGAAGTCCATAGGGGTACCCGCAACCGGAGCGCTTTCTCCGAGAGGAATCTGAGTAGGGTCGGTCGGGAGCCACTCCGAAGCATTCATACGGAGAGTATGGCCGAGCATCGTGCCGCTGCCTTCGCCGTTGAGATTGAAATATGCGTGATTGGTGAGATTGAGGACTGTAGGCTTGTCGCACTCGGCCGTAAGGGTCAGACGAAGTTCGCAATCCTCAGTCCACTCATAGCGTGCAACTGTCTTGAGAGCTCCGGGATAGCCCATTTCCCCGTCCTCCGAATAATAGAGGAATTCGATGCCGCCCTCATGCTCACGGCTCTCCCAGACCTTGTTCTGGAAGCCGTCAGGACCGCCGTGGAGATGGTTGGGGCCATTGTTCACCGGCAGTACGTACTCAGCGCCGTCGAGCGTGAAGCGTCCGTTCGCCACACGGTTGGCATATCTTCCCGGCACCTTTCCCATGCAAGGGCCGTCAGCAATGTAATCCTCAGCCTTGGCATATCCGAGGGCGACATCGGCAAGATTGCCGTCCTTGTCAGGCACAACCACGGACACAATGCCGGCACCGAGCTCCGACAGCTGCACATAAGCGCCTTTCGAATTGGTGAGAGTGTAAAGAAAGATTTCTTTTCCGCACGGGGTCTTTCCCCAGAGTTCTTTTGTAGTTGTCATATCATTTGGTCTTTAGATTATTACTTTTGTGAAGAGGCGGCCGTCAGATTCCCGCGAGATACTCGAACACACGGTTCTCAGGGGCGTCCTTCATTATGACGGTCTTGTCCTCGTCGAGAAGATAGAGCGACGGGATGGCACGGACGTCGTAGAGGGTTTCGGTCCTGATTACGAAGTCAGGATCGAATCCGTTGTACCATTCTTCAGGATATATGCGCATATATGAACGCCATGCGGCTATGTCCTCGTCGATATATATGTTCAGCACGGCAAGCTTCTTTGAAGCTATCAGGCCGGAGATGCGCGGCTCACCCTTGAGGACGTTTATGATGTTCATGCAGGCCTCGCAGCCGGGGTTGCTGAAGAAGAGAAGGGTCAGAGGGGATCTGATTCCGTGAAGAGTATGTATCCGGCCCATCCTGTCGGCGAAACGGAAATCGGTCGCAACCGTTCCGACCCCGTTCAGAGAACAGAGTGCCGCCTCCCTTTCGTATTTGCCTCTGATTTCAGGGGAAAGCCCTTCCCACTGCGCCAGACGCCCGACATATCTGCCGTAAATATCTTCATTCCTGAAAGGGGAATTGGGGTCATAGAGGTATTTCTCTATAAGTTCAGTAACCGTCTCGAGCACATTGGAAGCCGTGTCAGCCTCCTCACATGCCAATGCCCTTTCGCAAAGCCGGAGGACAGACTGTTCCGCGGTCTGTGGAAATACATTCTCAAGGACAGACAGCCAGTTGGCGAATCTCTGCTCCACATCTCCCTTCCGCACTCCGCTTACCATAAGCGAATCGCAGGGGTATGTACGCGAAGTCTCTGTGATTCCGTCCCAATAATGCATGGCAAGCCAGTCAGCCCTGTCCTGAGGCTCGGTCATCATGCCGGGAGGGGTCATTTCGGGAAATGGGACCGGATTGAAGGCCGTATTCTTCTTCGGCCCGCATGCAGCGGCAGCAAAAAGCGCAGCCGCATATATGAAGATATTCAGATATTTCATTTCCGTCTTTTTATTTCATTCTCGACAAAGTGAAGAATCTTTCCAAGAAACCCCCACAAAAATATAAAAAATAATTAGATTTGCGCCTTGTGAAAAAGACAGGCTACATATTTGCATTGATTCTTCTGCTTCTTCCTGTAGCGGCGGGTGCCCAGTTTTATGTGACGGGAGACGATCCGGGAAAGCTCCGCTGGAATTTTTTCGATACAGAAAGCTACAGGGTCATATATCCAGAAGGGGCAGATTCCCTTGCCTTCGTCTATGGCACGCAGTTAGAGAAATACAAGGTTCCCGTATCCCGGACATCGGGTTATATGACAGGTCAGGCAGACAGAAAGCTGATGCCTGTAGTGATGCATGCCTATAACACCTCCAACGGTTCCGTGGCCTGGGCGCCGAGGCGTATGGACCTCTTCACGATTCCTTCCGCATACAATCCTGAGCCGCTGCCATGGCCGACGATGCTTTCGGTCCATGAGTCCCGCCACATCACACAGATGCAGTTCGGAATGACGCGCTCGATGCGTCCGTTCAATTATGTTTTCGGCGAGATGTTCAACATCCTCGTCTCTCTGGTGTATTCGGGAATGTATTTCATTGAGGGAGACGCAGTAATAGCCGAGACGGCCCTGACAAAGTCGGGACGCGGACGTACGGCCGATTTTCTGAACTACTACATGGTGGCCTTCGACCAGGGCGACATGCGCAGCTGGAACAGATGGCTTTACGGTTCACAGAAGCATTACACTCCCAACCACTATGCATTAGGATACATGACTCTCGGTGGCATACGTTACCTCTATGACTATCCTTTCATCATGAATAATTCATACGACAGGGCTTCAAGGCTCTTCTATGACTTTTCCCCCACCATGACCTTTGCGAAAAGGGCAGCAGGTGTCAAAAAATGGAAGGAAGTATTCCGGGAAGTACAGGATACGATGAAAGGAATATGGTCAGCAGAGATCGAGGCCCGCGCACCCTTCATCAGTGCCGAGCCCGTAACTGCCGAGCCGCGCTTATACACCGACTATAAGGACAATATAACTGTAGGAACGGACATCTATGCCGTAAAGAGCGGATTCCTGACCACCCCTGTGCTCGTGCGCATTGACAGCACCGGAAAGGAACATCAGATAAGCAGATTCGCCTCGCAGACCAGTGTGATACGTGCCTCTGCCGATGGAAAAAGGATCTATTGGAGCGAGAATCTTCCCGATGAAAGATGGTCGATGAAGGCGGATTCGAGGATAAGATACATAGAACCTGCACGCAGCGCCCGAAAAAGGAACCTGACAGACAGGAAAGACCTTCTTTTCAACCCTGTACCTTCGCAGGACGGGTTCAGGGTGGCTTCCGTCCAGTATTATCCCGAAGGAGGATCCTCCTTAGCTGTCCGTGCCGCATACGAAGGCGGAGGGCAGACAGTACATGAAGCTCCGGACAGCGTGCAGCTGCTTGAGACCGCATGGATAGGCGGTGATGTCTATGTGACCGGACTCTCTGACGGCGGATACGGCATCTATCATCTTCCGGGAGCGGGTACGGCCGCCGCTTCGGAAGGTGACTGGCAGAACGTTCTTGAACCCCAGCCGGTGATGATAAAGGATTTCAGCAGCCGAGGCGGGGAACTCATCTTCACATGCGACCGCACCGGTGTGAATGAACTCTATCACTTCGATCCCGTTTCGGGCAGTCTGACTCAAAAGACATCCACACGTTACGGTGCGTCGGACTTCACATACAGCGCCGACGGCCGCTGGCTCTATTATTCTTCACTGACCCTCAAGGGAATGCGCATATTCAGGACTTCTGTCGATTCCCTGCTGAACCGTCCTGCAGACTATGCCGACATCCATAGATACATCATCGCCGACAGGCTTGCCGAGCAGGAAAAGGCCGCCGCGGAGCTTGCCGGAGTGTCAGAAGCAGTGGAGGATGTGGATTTCACAGCATCTCAGCCAAAGAAATACAGCAAGGCCGGACATCTGTTCAACATACATTCATGGGCTCCGGTCTATGTAAGCGTTGACAATATAATGAACATGTCGTTCGACAGGGTGTGGCAGGCCGCTTCTCTCGGAGTGTCCGGAATCATGCAGAACAGGCTGGCGACAGGAGTAGGAGAAATCGGATATTCAGCCCATAAGGATCCATACGACCCTTCGAAATGGCGTCATTCCGGACATGCGAAGTTCACTTATTCAGGGCTGTATCCCGTAATCGAGGCTTCCGTGGATTTCAACGACAGGGCGGCAAGGCAATACAATGTGACCGGTTACCTGAAGGACGGCATGATGAGCGCAGGACTCAATTCTTCGGAACTGCCTTCACCATATATCGAGGGCAATCTTTCTGTCTATATCCCTTTCAATTTCTCTTCGGGAGGATGGTATAAGGGCCTGATTCCCAAAGTATCATACAGGATAAGCAACGACCGGTTCAATACACGCATGCCTGTGATGAGCTCAGACGGACATATCTTCACCGACAACAGCCTTGTCTCCTTCAACGATGTATTTTATCTTACGGATGCCGCCGTCCTTCCTTCGTTTGTAGGAACCA
The DNA here is from genome assembly GCA_964466235.1 of uncultured Muribaculaceae bacterium. Lineage (GTDB taxonomy): Bacteria > Bacteroidota > Bacteroidia > Bacteroidales > UBA932 > Cryptobacteroides. Next base: position 45,261 of record CAYXMV010000003.1, read on the forward strand.
CAGAGGGAAAGAATATGTTCAGGCACAGTCTGAGCGGCTCACTGAGGGCATACACGATGCTCGGCACACCCAACTCGGCGGTTTATCCGAAATGGGGTATCGGCATAGAGGCCGGAGCTTCAGTCAATCTTGAAAGCTCTCAGTGGCTGGCGCCTATGGGATATGTCTATGGATACGGATATGTACCGGGATTCACACGCACGCAGGGTCTGAAGCTCACGGCAATGGCCCAGACCAAGCTCAGCAGTTCTGCCGTGTTCGGACAACCTGTGGTGAACATCCTGCCGCGAGGAATGAGCAAGAACTCTCCCCTGCTCCAGTGGCTGTCTCTCAGAAACAGCCTTCTGGCAAGATTTACGGCGGATTATGCCCTTCCCGTCTATATCGGTGACGCTCACATCGGCGGAGGCCTCTTCTATATAAAGAGGCTCGTCCTGACCCCTCATTTCGACTATACGCCTGCCGGAGGATGGAACCTGTACAGCGCAGGATGTGACCTCACTTTCGACCTCAACAGCATCCTATGGCTCGGCTGGCCTTGTTCGGTCGGAGTCACCTATTCATACAACGGAAGTCCTCGGTTCAACGAGCTTCAGGCCGCTTCCGGAATAACCATCAGCCACCATTTTGTCGGCCCTACCTTTAATGTCTCATTCTGATCAATCATTCTGAGCAAAACAAAGAATCTTTAAACTACCGGATATGTCCATAATAACAGAAGCCCTCGCCCCCTGCAGCAAATGCGGACAGCAGCACAAAGTAACCGTATATAAAAGCATAAACACCTCCGAGAATCCCGAACTCAAGGAAAAGGTCCGAAACGGCTCCCTCTTCCTATGGGAATGCCCACACTGCGGTCAGGTCAATCTCGCAAGATACGAAACCCTATACCACGACCCGGCAGCAAGACTGATGCTCTGGCTCATCCCGTCCGGAGAGATTTCCGAGACTCAGATGCAGGCCATAACCATGCATACCAAAGC
>CAYXMV010000004.1:0-38064 GCA_964466235.1 uncultured Muribaculaceae bacterium
GATTTAGGATAGGGGTAACGTAAACATAGGAAAGTGCGGTGGGCAAAGTTTCGCAAGTGCCTCCAACTTTCTATTACAAACATTTACGACTTGCGAAACTTGAGTAGATACATTAACTTTCGCATCAGCGAAAGACCTTGAATTGGAGGCCGTCAGGCCGATGGCAAGTCCTTTCCCCGAGGGTCGTGAGCGATAAGCAAACAGTCCAGTGGACTTTTGCAGCGAGCAGCACGGAGTGACGGCAGGATTTAGGATAGGGGTAACGTAAACATAGGAAAGTGCGGTGGTCAAAGTTTCGCAAGTGCCTCCAACTTTCTATTACAAGATATTTTACGACTTGCGAAACTTGAGTAGATATGGGAATCATTCCAGACAAATACATGAAAGAATGGGCCGCCGGCCTCAGAAGGGGAAAGGCGGTATATGATGCAAGACCTGTCAACGGATGGATAGCTCTCAGCCCTCTGATAGTGTTTCTATGCGTATATCTCTTATCTTCCGTCATAGTTCATGATTTCTATAAAATCCCCATTTCCGCCGCATTCCTCATAGCCTCCATATATGCGGTGCTCATCTGCCGGGGCAGGACGATCGAACAACGCATAGCCATATTCTCCGAAGGAGCCGGCAACAAGAATGTGCTCCTGATGATATGGATATTCGTCCTTGCCGGCGCATTTGCCGAGACCGCAAAGGCGATAGGTGCCATTGATGCCACAGTGAATCTCGCCATCAGGATACTACCCGGCAATCTTCTATACGCAGGCCTGTTCATTGCCTCATGCTTCATATCGATGTCCATCGGAACAAGCGTAGGCACCATTGTAGCCCTTGTCCCGGTTGCGGCAGGAATCGCTGAGGAATTGGCCTCAGGAGGCGCTGCAGGAGCATTCTCCAGCCCATCCTTCATAACGGGCATCATCGTGGGAGGCGCATTCTTCGGCGACAATCTTTCGTTCATATCGGACACGACAATCGCTGCAACCCGCACACAGGGCTGCACGATGGCGGACAAGTTCAAGGTTAATGTACGCATAGTAGGGCCTGCGGCCATCGTCGTGACAGCGTTATATATCGTCCTCGGAGCATCGGTTTCAGTAGTTCCGGAAGCCGGGCATATACAATGGATACTGCTTATACCTTATATATTAGTTATAGCACTCGCCATTTCCGGAATGGATGTGACTGCAGTTCTGACGATAGGCCTTGCAGTAAATGCACTGATAGGATTTTCATCGGGGAGCCTCAGCTGGAGCGGATGGCTCGAAAGCATTGGAAACGGCATCAGCGGCATGGGAGACCTGATAATCGTCACTATGCTGGCCGGCGGAATGCTCGAACTGATAAAGGTCAATGGGGGGCTGGACTTCATCGTGAACGGAATGACACGCGGAATCAAGGGTAAGCGAGGAGCCGAATTCAGCATCGCAGGGCTTGTATCCCTTGCCAACCTCTGCACTGCCAATAACACGATTGCCATCATCACAAGCGGCACTATTGCACGTGACATAACGCAGAAATTCGGTCTCGACCCACGCAAGACCGCCAGTATCCTGGACACATTCTCGTGTCTGATCCAGGGATTCATACCATACGGGGCGCAGATGCTGATGGCAGCAGGATTGGCAGGCGTGTCGTCGATTTCGATCATCGGCCACCTATACTACCCGTTCGTGATGGGTCTGTTTGCCGTTCTGGCTATCGTATTGCGTCTGCCGCGCAAATATTCATGACACCGCCCCATTCCTGACGACCGGAAGCCTATAATTCTATGGAGCTGGAGTCGATAAGATTATGCAGCAGCGCATAGACGGTAAGGCCGGCCACGGTCTTGATGCCCGTCTTGCGGGTGATGTTCTTCCTATGGGTGATGACGGTATGTATTGAAAGATTGCAGACATCGGCAATCTCCTTGTTGAGCATTCCCTTAGCCACGCATACCAATATCTCCTTCTCCCTCGCCGAAAGGTCATGACTCTCCGCATCCGGATTCTCCTGATGTGACGAGCACGCTTCACGAAGTTTCCTGACGAGGGTCACAGGGTCATCGAAAAGACTGACGGATCCGTCGTAGGTACGCAGGCCATCCTCATCCATAGGGATGGTCTGAAGAGCCACTACGGATGCGTCCGAATACTCTGCGATCCTGCCGCGTCCGCTTCCCCGCGAGACATAGTCGAACACGCAAGGGTCGATGATGATCACATCGGCATCCATATTCTTGAGATGAGCCTCGCTCGTGCGGGAAAGATCGGTAAGGATACCCTCCACTCGGAACTCACCGAGTTCTCCGAGAACGGACTCAATGCCTCTCGCAACTATCTTGGAAGGCATTATGAGCAGAACTTTCTTATGACCGTTTTTCATCGCGCCTCCATTTTATTTACAATAGGAATCAATACGGAGTCCTCTATGATGGTATGCTTCTCCAGATCGGCCTCAAGGCTGAATATTCTGTAAAGTACCTCGTTGCGCAGGACTGTATCGCAGGTTTCGGGGAGATATTTAAGCACGATGTTCTTGAGGTCGTTGAGCGTCTCATCGATATTGCTGTGATTTTCCTCGAACTGCTCTATCGTGTAGCTTTCCTGCCTCTCCCCTCTGATCAAGGCACGTACATACGGGAACACGACATCCTCCTCGTACGCGAAATGGTTCTCGACCTGGGTCTTGTAGCCGTTGAAGAATTTCTCCACTATCCTCTTCTGCGTGGCATCGCAAGGCTCCACCATAGCCTTAAGATTTCTTTCGAGCGAGGCAAATTCCTTGTCGAGATAGAATGAATGGGAGTTATGGAGATAATCGACTATTGTAGAAGGTTCGGCAGTTGAAAGCAGTTCCTTCGAAGGCACGAAGTCATCATACGTATATACATCGCAGATCAGAAGGAATGACTTCGGGTCAATTCCCTGTCTTTCACACACTTCATTGATGGTAAGTTCCCCGAATCCGAGGCCTATGCCCATGCGTGAGAGGACATTGAGAAGCTGATAATTGGCCCCGATGAGGTCAGCAAGCTTCATTGTCCCCGAAAAAAACGTTCTTTCTTTGTCTGTACTCATAATATTCTGCTTTATTTTCTATCCTGAACCGGCTTCAGCCCCGAGCATGACCGCCGGCTTTCAAAGATAAACATTATTTCGTGTTTTCTGCACGGCAGCAACAGCGAATTCAACGAAAAAGAGGTGTTCCGTCACGGAAGACCTCTTTTCAATACAACAATTAAAAGGATTTACTTTTTTCTATAACTATAATGGCTTATTTCTAATCTTCAGATGCAAAGGTACAGCCAATCCACACTTTCTGCAATCCCTAAATGTTGGTATATTTCCTGCCTTGCGAAGGTCTCTCCACGAAAAGGGCCGTTCTGGTGGATAACCATGATCTTATGCACGGTTTCTCCATGAAAAAGGCGTTTCGCGTGGAAAAGCGTAAAGGCATCATCCCAGATTCCGAGGTCATTTAAGAAGGTTGCGGTTACCGGTTCCCGAAAGTATCTCCATCTGACGGATAGCCATCTCATTCAGACGGACAAGACGGTCGGGCTGTGGCAGGCCCTCCTCTATCAGTACGGAATTCATGCTTTCCATATTCGAAAGGCAGATCAGTTCGTTGATCGAAGCATAGTCACGGATATTGCCGTCCTGGTCCGGATTGGCCTCCCGCCATTGTCTGGCCGTCATACCGAACAGCGCGACATTCAGCATATCGGCCTCCGAAGCATAGACATAACGTATCTGATCGGCTGTGACCTTCTGCGGGACAAGATGCCGGCCGACGGCACTCGTATGGATATGGTAATTGATCTTCGCGAGTTCACGTCTGGCGTTCCAGCCGAGTTTCTCAGCCTCATGCTCTTTCAAGCGTTGGAACTCCTTGACCATATAAAGCTCAAACTCTACAGAAATCCAACTTGCGAACTTAAATGCGATATCCTTATGCGCAAAGGTGCCGCCATAGCGTCCGGAGCGAGTGACTATGCCCTTCGCACCTGTGGCGTTTACCCATTTCTGAGGAGAAAGTGTAAAGGCATTCAGGCCAGCTTCCTTTTTAAACCTATCGAATTCGATAGGTTTAAAATCAGGATTAAACAATGTTTCCCAGATTCCGAGGTATTCAATCGTATTACGATTACGCATCCAGTTACAGATTACAATAAAAGACTCATCGCTCTTATGCTTGGCGATGTCGGTCAATGAAATGTAATCATTTTCATTCATGCTGAGAACCGTGATCTCAGACTCTTTCACAAAAATTTTAGCCATAAACAAATACTTTTAAGGGTTAATAAAAATTTGTTCATGGCCCCTTCAATCCCCGCAAAGGTGCAAAAAAGAAGGCGGCCTGCCAAAATTTTCAACAGGCCACCATGCAGATTTTTCTCTTTTTTATATGTTTTTAACTTTTTTTTAGCCGAAGGTGGGACGAAACACACTTAACTACATCGCAATAATTTCGTTGTAGGTCATTTAAGAAGGTTGCGGTTACCGGTTCCCGAAAGTATCTCCATCTGACGGATAGCCATCTCATTCAGACGGACAAGACGGTCGGGCTGTGGCAGGCCCTCCTCTATCAGTACGGAATTCATGCTTTCCATATTCGAAAGGCAGATCAGTTCGTTGATCGAAGCATAGTCACGGATATTGCCGTCCTGGTCCGGATTGGCCTCCCGCCATTGTCTGGCCGTCATACCGAACAGCGCGACATTCAGCATATCGGCCTCCGAAGCATAGACATAACGTATCTGATCGGCTGTGACCTTCTGCGGGACAAGATGCCGGCCGACGGCACTCGTATGGATATGGTAATTGATCTTCGCGAGTTCACGTCTGGCGTTCCAGCCGATTCGCTCCTGTTCTTGTGCCTTTAGATTCTGGAACTCTCTCAATAGATACAATTTGAACTGTGGCGATATCCATGTTGCAAACTCAAAGGCTATATCCTTATGCGCAAAGGTACCGCCATATCTTCCTGCCTTTGCAATGATACCTTTTGATTGCGTCTTTTCGCACCACTGCTTGACAGAAATGACAAATCTGTTCAATCCTGCACAATTTTTAATTCCCTCGAATTCGGGGGAATTAAAATCCGGATTATAGATTTCCTCCCAAACGCCAAGAAACTCTATAGTATTCTTGTTTCTAAGCCATTTCTCTATTAAGGCCGTTCCATTTTCGATGTTACGAACCATATCTGTCAGAGAAATGTAGTCCATGTTCTGATGATTGATTACCGACACCTCCGTGTCCTTTACTGAAATCTTAGCCATAAACAAATATTTTAAGGGTTAATTAAAAATTTGTTCATGGCCCCTTCAATCCCCGCAAAGGTGCAAAAAAGAAGGCGGTCTGTCAAAATTTTCAACAGGCCACCATGCAGATTTTTCTCTTTTTTATATGTTTTCAACTTTTTTTTAGCCGAAGGTGGGACGAAATTCACCTTTTCTGTGACGAAAAAATCCTCTTACATATAAGACTGCTGCTCATCGCATCACATGACATCTTCTCCATGAATCTGGCATTTCTTGGCGAAGCGGTCGGTTGTTTGTGAATCACACCTTAACAACATCGTAATAATTTCGTTGTAGGTCACTACTTCCAAAATTTATAGAATGCATATATCGTCTGCCAAATTCCATAAACAATGAATATTCTACCAATAAAGAAAATTATTTTCCCATTTGAGGTCAATTCGAACGGTAGTTCATCACCTAACCATTTTGTAATATCCATTAGGCTTATATAGCCCAATAATACTTCATCGTATCCATTGAAAGTACCTATCTCAAAATATCGATCTCTCATACCTATATAATTTAAGATAAAATATAACAAGATTGTAACTATTGCTGTGAAGCAGACTCCTCGTAACCAGCTACGGTTATAGTCATTTGAATACTTATTAAAGAAGAGTACAATTTTATCCTGCAGTGATGTACTATCTTTCAGCAACTTATCATAAAGCACAGCCGTATATTTTTGAATATTTAATTCATCATTATTTCTTATTGCAGCGTCCCGAAATACTCTAGGTGCGTCATCTTGCAGGCTCTTAAATACAGCTTTATATTCACAAAGATTCTTCACTATTGAGTTTGTTATATTTACGGTTTTCAACTCACACATAAAGAATCGCACATTTTCTATCACACATCCTTCTATGTTCAATACTACTCCTTGATCCGGTCCCAGGGTCGTATCCTTATTGTTTACTCCACATAAGCTTAGTTCTCCGGCAATATCTGCGCGTATATCCAAGATTCCACGCATTTCGCAAAAGCGAAACACACAATTTCCCGATATCTGTGCTTTCTCTCCCGTAAAAGAAATCTTTAATTCTTCCTCGGACTTAATATTACTGAAAAGTAAACTGTCCTTAAATATGCAATCTTCAAATTCTATCCCGACAGATAGCTTTTCAATAAGCAGATCTACCTTCCCATTAAAAGTACAATCAGAAAAAACTAACTTCGAAATCGAATTCGTCTGCAAATCGAAAGAATGATTCTCATCATTGACACCGAAACGACATGAACAAAAATCAAGCTCCTTAATGGTTGAATTTAAAATGCTTACATTTCGCTCCACAATGATTTTTCCAAAACTTATAGAAGGACATGTCACATTTCTTATTTCAATTCTTTGTACAGCCCCTTCTTTACCACACAGTAATTCTGAAAAATCAATTTCAAATTCAATATCAAGATTTTCTAGCACTATCAAATCTTCGCATGTGAAAATTTCTTCAAAGAATCGTTCATTCGATGAAATTCTTTTTCTACTCATACTTATGCTAATCCAAATTATCTAATTAAAGATTATCTATTGCAAATCGTGCTACCTTTAACACGAAGATTCTAAACTCGGATATTGCCATCGCAGCCTTAAAAGAAAGTGCTTGCTGCCCCATCCCTTTATCTTCTATCTGTATATGAGTTATTTCCGAGCCCCCATCACTACCAAATCGAATTCCATTATGTGCGATTGCATTTCGAATATGCCTTACGGTAGCCTTCACTGATTTATCGTTATCTATTACAAATGAGATTCTTGATGGATCTAATCCCCATTGGGCTTCCGAAACTTCTTCAGTCGGCAAAGATGAATACAAACTCTCTTTCGGGACTACTAGTAGCCCTACACATAAATTAAGAAAAAGAGTATCCTCATACAAACCTTTGTATTCGTCTATAATCTGAAGTGTTCTTGTAACTATTTCTTTCTCAAAAGTATCTTTATATTCCATAACTTATCAAATTTGACCGTCGCGCGGGCGCGAGGGGAATTTAACATAACGCATGTCAATATGCTCCGGCTTCGCAAAAGCATATTGATACGCTGAAAAAATTATTCTTTGAGGCAGCGGACTGAATAACCGTAAGATTTATCTCCGCCTTGCACAGGATTAACGTCCTTACCGTTGAAATATAGGCAACAGATGCCACTACTCTGAATACTAATGGACGTGACAGACCAGTAACATCCGTAACTGCCTGTATAATACAAGCTTCCACCGTACTTATGCATATATCCTCCTGCTGGATACCATGCAGATGGTTTGCAGAACGGCAATTCAAACAGGATACCATTATTAACGTGGTCAAATGCCGTATCGGTGAATCCTGCTGTACTCCACAGCCCCTTATATCCTCCATCCGGCACTCTCCATCCCGCAGGACATGGATCATAAATTGTCTTTACCGACTCCCAACGGGTATCATCAGAGTGCGAATCACCGGTATAATGCCAGTCATAGTTATTATTATTTGCAGAGATGAAGGTTGACGGATGTTGAATCGTGTAATCTATAGTCCCTGTAACAGCTGAAGAGACAACCGCTGATGGCCACACCAATGTCGATGCAGCACATTTTGATTCTCCTATTGCAGATGAGCCCAGAAAAGGATCCTTTCTGCCCCATTGATACAGCAATCCTATTGCGCCAACATCACCTGGCGTCGGGGAAACAGCTCCCAAGTTACGGTCCATCACAACTCCGGCACCTCCAGCATAATCTTGAGACTCTATTTCATCATCAACAAACCATATATGCCATGACCACAAAATGACATCGTCATAATCCTTTACTGCAATAACTGCATTCCCAGCATGAAATTCACCAGCAGTTTCGAAACAGATCATCCCGTCATCATACCTTACAGTTTGTATGAGATCCCCAGGTTCCGGTTCCTCATCAGTGCCAAAACTCTCCCACAAGACTTCTGCCCATGCGATCCCGTCAATATGCTCATCACCGTTTCCTTTCACTGCCGCAAAAGAATAAGTTCCAGGCCTCGATACCACATGACAATTGGCCGGTCTTTCAAAGACATGTTCAAAATACCCGTCATCTACTGCGGCAGATGCGAGAACAAATACAGAACACGATGCAGCAAACCCTCCATCCTCAGTCTTGACTGTTATTACAGCTTCCCCTTCAGACACCGCCGACACTACGCCATCAGTAACCCTCGCGACAGCTTTATCGCTTGTCATCCAGAGCACATTCCTGTTTAAGGCTTCCCGAGGCAGGACAGTGGCTACAAGCGTATCACTTTCCCCCACTCTCATTGTCAGTGAATGAGCATCAAGATCCACAGATGCCACAGACACTCGAAGAAGAGCGTCATTGCATGACAGAAATAGTCCTGACAATATAATTCCCAATGTTATTTTCTTCATATAAATTCGAGTTTACAGTTCATCCGGAGACATTCCGCTTGCCATAACGAAATACTCATCATAATGCTTCGAAAGATAAATGTCATAACAGCCTGGTGTGGTCACCATTATATTTGGACCATATGATTTTGTATTATTGGATACATTCTCAGCAACTGCAACAGAAGCGACGGCCCCGTAGTTTATACTCCACGAATTATCAAGCCTGAACTTGAACTCAGTACTTGATGACAACTCTACGCCTTTGGCTACATAATACCCCCCTTCGTCAAGCATAGGTATATCATCCGTCTCTCCCCAATTGTTGAATGTTCCGGAAATACCCCAAGTCTGTCCATAATAATAGGCAACAATGTTCCGGATATTAGAATTCTCCGACATATAATCTTCATGACTTGCTGCCGGAACATTAATATACACTCTATCGTCAAGCCCCATATTCCCTATAGGCATGGCTGCTTCTGACTTCATATATATATTTAAAAGGTTAGAGCATCCTTTAAAGGCATTATCCTCTATTTTCGTAGTCGTAATTGGAATTGTCACCGAAGTTATGCTTCCACATCCTGCAAAGGAATTCCCCAATGTCTTGACATCCGAAGGAAGAGTAAGATCCGTAACCTTTTCATTATTGAGGTAAAGATCAGCACCATAATGCAATGGATTCGAAAATGAGCCCCATACATCCAGTCCCACATTACACCATTTCGTAATATCTGTTATATATACACTTGACAAATTGTCACAGTTTCTAAATGCTGAATCGTCAATACTTTCGAGACTACCTGGCAATGATATTGATTTCAAGTCAATACAATCAGCGAATGCCTCAGACCTGATTTTCTTAACTCCTTCAGGAATAATGACCTCCTCAATGCTGCCACATCCTGTAAAGGAGTTACCTATTTCAGTAATTCCTTCAGGAATCGTCAGTTCCGTAACTAATTCACCATTTAAATAGAGATCTGCTCCCCTATACAAGGGACTGGAATATCCAGCAATAGTCCATCCAGATTCTTCTCCTAAGCTAGTTAGCCCAAACTGCACACTACACCACTTCGCAAGATCTGATATATAGACATTTGCAAGTTCATCACAACCATCAAAAGCATGATCGCCAATACTTTCCAATGTGGACGGTATATGCAGAGCTTTCAGTCCCCGACAACCTTCAAAAGTGCCTCCCAATATATTCACCACACCTTCAGGAACACTTATCTCCGATAATTTTAAGCATCCACTAAATGCGTCATTGCCAATATACTTTACACTATTGGGTAACGATATTGATTGCAACCGGATACAACAGGAAAAAGCACTTTCTCCGATTGATGTAATCCCTTCAGGAACGCTATAATCATCACAAGGCTTTGCCGGCGGAAACGTCAGAAGTGTTCCATCATTACTGTACAATACTCCATCTAAGCTGTAATAACCCTGGGTCCCTTCTTTTACATTAATCTCCATCAAATCTGGACAACCCGAAAATACCTCATCTCCCAAACTAATCAGTGATGACGGTAATTCGACAGAAACAAGTTTTGACTCACTAAAAGCAATTTCTCCTATAACCTTCAACGAAGATGGAAGTTCGATTGACTTCAAATTAGTTTCACAAAAGGCATTGTCATCAATGACTTCCAAAGACTCTGGAAGATCAATATGTTCCAAGGAATAACAACCCGAAAATGCACCTTCCCCTATTATTTTAACACAATCGGGAATTGTCACACGTCTTAAGCTGTCACACCACTCAAATGCGCCTGCACCAATCTCTGATAGTGATTCTGGAAGTGTTATAGTCTGTATATCGCATCCAAAGAACATTTGGGTAATATCTGTAATACCAGTAAAATATTGAAATTCATCAAACTCGATAATATCGTATGTGTAGTCACTGGAATAAGCATCATCAATAGTAAAAGAAAGTGATGTAGTCAATGCCGCCTCCTTATATGAAATATCCCCATCGCCATTACCATCTATTCCATGCCTGAGAAGGATTTCCTTCACAACAGGATCTTTAAAATCAATTATCTCATCATCGCCTGAAGCAGCAGGAAAATCAGCAAGATCAATTGCCGGCATAACAAGAATGCTTGATCTCTCCACCTGATTTTTTACAGCTGCTTCAATGACATATTTGTCATCATCCGAATCAGTAACAACGACTTTAAAGCCTCTTTCAAACACAACCGGCGGAATTACTATATAAAAATCCGTCGCCGTATCCTTATCCAGTTTCACTCCTTCACCACAATCCAATCGAACTGATTCATAAGCATCCTCTGCCATTATGACTCGCGGAAGTCCTCCTACGCTTACAATGAGATCAAAATAACCGGAAAGTTTCTCATCATCATTACCTTGTATCAAGATTGACCGAATGATTGCATCTCCCTTCAACTGTAATTTCATTACTCCGCATAAATTCTTAAAATTCAAAATATCATCTTCTGGCGAAGTCGTAACCGCCACCATCGGGAATGAATTACTAGAAAAATTATCAAAGCAATAAGATTGTGTATGGGGTAACTTGCAATCTATGTATTCGTATTCATTTGCTGCCAGTTCATTATTTGAAGTTTTATGCCTACCTACTGTATAAAAAAAATGAACAGGGGCAATAGGGTACTTAGCAATACTTACGGGTATATCGCTTTCATATTCAGCATAGCTTAAAGAAAATACCCCTTCGCTTGTTCCTACATATTCCGGGTCAATCTCATAGATGCCGCCATAAGGGCCGTCAACGCCTATCTCATCCCCGTCAGACCAAACTATCCGATTGTCCTCCCTTATCATCGTCTTAGTCTCATTTCGGACATCCTCCATATATGCCTTAAATACATGAATTGATTTAGCTGGCTCTGCCAATTCTTCACGCTGACACGATATAAAAGCTGCCACTATGACTATAACTGTTACAATTCTTTTCATTTCTAAATCCATTTAAGTTTACCATCCCCAATCACCCTCTTTTTCTTCCAATTTCTCCAATGCGCTCCAGCACATTGTCCCTTCCGCCTGAAGTTCTACGACCTCAACCAGCGGGTTCTCATAAATTATTGTATTCATATCATTTTTCTATTTGTGGTTTTATCTTTTCAAATAAGTCTCGGGAGATTTTCCCTTTTTCATGAAGAAGATGTATTATATTTATCATGTTATCATAATATTGGAAGTTCTGATTGATGTGTTCAACAACCGCTTCATTCTCTAAAAGGTACTCTACTCTATAGCCGAACTGATTCCAAAAATCCTCAAGATTTATCAATCTCCGTTTGAACATCAAATACCCTAATTCTATCACGCCCAAATAATCAAGTACATCGGCAGAATCAAAATTAAGACAAGCATCCTTATTTGCATCCTCAAATGAGGATGGCGAGCGAAAGTGCACACATGCTTTTATTTGCTCAGCAAACATATAATCTGTGGTCCCGCATTCTTTCTGATCTGTTCTCTCATACTCGCTTTTCATCAAAAATAGATGAAAGTTCTTTTTACCTTGTTCATTAAATCGATTTCTCAGACCGCTCAATGCCTCAATCTCAGCAATATCGATATATTTAGTCAAGTTATAACCGGCAATGAAAATAGTGACGGAAGTCGCAAAGGATTTCAACAGAATAGAATATTCTGACCAGAATTTTTGAAAGAACTTAAACCCTTCTTCTGTCCATACTAACCGGTACTCACAACTGATACATGTTCGTAATGCAATTGATGATAAAATCACAAACAGCATTAGTGACAGAACGAAAAACACTTTGTTCAAAATATTAATAAAACATCTCATGGCATCATTTCTTGACAGTTATATAAATGTTATCCTTCTGCATAGGTATATTATGCCGTTGTGTAGCATCCGTCTGCGTTATAGAATGCCCGGTCTGTTTCACGGCTTGTTTCTCGGCTTGTTTCTCTTTTGCAAATATTGACATGACATAATGTATCAATACAGCAACCGAGAAAAGAGCAAAAACAGGAACCAATATTAATCCCAGTACAAACAGAGCGTTGATGTCCTCATGCACACGGAACCATACACCAACTGCCAATAAAATACATGACAGTAACAAGAGAACCAGAATAAAACTTCTGATCTGAACAAAAGTAAGATCCGACTTCATACCATAAAAATGAGCACTCCAGCCACAAGAGCAGTTATGTATAAACAAAGAAAGTGTGAGGCTGTTTTCGTTTATCTTACTGAAGGTTGTGGAAAGACCCTGTACGAGATAAACTACGACACCTCACACTCGGATAGATATGATAAACCGGAGCGCACAGAACGCCCGATTGCATAACTACACAAGAATGAGTGTTGTCCGTTTCATCCTTCGTACAAGAAAACTTCCACATTTTCAGTAAAGGACTTGCGAAAAACACTTTCACAATATGTATTGACGGAACATCGGCTCCGACCTTACAAAGGTAGAAAATATTTTCGGAAACAGGCAACACTCATTCGGAGTATTACGATGCAAATTTGGACAGAAAGTCGCTGAAAATCAATATTGACTTCTTATTTTGTTTTGGGTATCTTGTCAGGGATTTCTCGACTCGCCTTCGGCTCGCTCGAAATGACAGAGAGGATATTGGTCGGAATCACTCATTCTTCGCGTATGTGAAACAACGACTTCGCGACATCCTCAAAGAATACGTGAACATTTTTTGGGACGATTACTTGTTTACACCCATCATAGAGCACTGCTGTTCATTCTTAAACGCACCATATCAGGCAGATATGCAGACTTTATTGAATACCTCGGACGTTTTGGAGGGTTAAAACGTCCGAGGTGTCATCATTTTCTTTGAATAGTGAAGATTCTTCTACACCTCCGCCGTTTCTGCCCCTTGAAGCGGCCGAGGTGTATAAATTACAAATGCAAATATGTATATCATTCCCCTTTTTTATGCAATGGCATACATATTTACACAAGTTGTCATTCAGCATGACAGTGAAGAGGTAATCTCGCAAGCGCAGACTGCATCATACCTCTTTTATTGCCTATGCGCAGACGACTGTCAAAGGAACAGCGAAGCAAGGCGGAAGGTGATGAAGGCGGCTACCCAGGCTAACAGGATGGTATAGACCGCAGTGATGATGGCCCATTTCCAGCCGCCGCTTTCGTTCTTTATGGCTACGAAGGTGGCTATGCATGGGAAATACAGCAGAATGAATACCATGTACGCAAGGGCTGCCGCAGGGGTTACCGACCGCACCAAAGCACGCTGCAGACGGGTGTCGGATACGCCTGCAGAAACATCACCCGACCCGGCAGCGCCGTCAGCCAGAGGTTCCGCATCGGCATACATAACTCCGAGAGTGCTGACTACCAGCTCCTTGGCACCGACTCCGGCCACGATACCGACACCCATCCTCCAGTCGAAGCCGAGAGGCTCGAGCACCGGCTCCATGGTCTTTCCGATATAGCCTATGAACGAGTGTTCCTGCTGGTCACGGACATTGTCGTATGCATTGTGGTTAGGGAAATAGCCGAGGAACCATATCACCATGGAGCAGATGAGGATGATGCCGCTCATCTTCTGAAGGTACTGGCGGCCCTTTTCCCATGTGTGCCTGAAGACGGACTTGCCGGTCGGCACTCGGTACGGCGGAAGTTCCATCACGAACGGGAGGTCGTCATCCTTGAAGAAACGGCTCATCACCTTCGCTGCAATGATGGCGAACACGATTCCGAGGGCATAAAGTCCCACGAGGACGAGTCCTGCCCTCCGAGGGAAGAACGCTCCGGCTATCAGAACGAAGACCGGAAGCCTGCCCGCACACGACATCAGAGGGATTATGAGCATGGTGATGAGGCGGCTCCGGCGGCTCTCGATTGTTCTTGTCGCCATGATGGCAGGCACGTTGCAGCCGAATCCCATTATCATAGGGATGAATGACTTGCCGTGCAGGCCAATCTTATGCATCAGTCTGTCCATGATGAAGGCTGCGCGGGCCATATAGCCTGAGTCTTCGAGAAGAGAGATGAACAGATAGAGTATCAGAATATTCGGGAGGAAGACCAGGACACTGCCTACACCTCCGATGATGCCGTCAACCACGAGATCCTTCAGCCATCCGTCCGCCATCACCGAAGCCACAAAGGCTCCGAGATGTTCCACAAGCCATTCAATCCACTGCATGGGATATTCACCAAGGACGAACGTTGCGTCAAAGACTACATAAAGCATCAGGAAGAATATAGGGAACGCCGCCCATTTATTTGTCACTACAGCATCGATCTTATCGGTGAGAGAGCTGCGTCGGCGTTTGCCCTGATATGGCGTAAATGTTTCAGCAAGAGCACCCTGCACAAAAGCATACTTTGCATCCACTATCGAGGATTCTATTCCGGAACCGAGCAGGCCGCTTATCCTGCGGTTTTCTTCGAAGCGCGCCGCAATGATCTCGTCACGGTTCGGCAGAGCCTCCACTACCGCCTCTATCTCCTTGTCGTTCTCGAGATACTTGATTGCAAGAAAACGGGTCGAGTATTTATATCTGATGTCCGTATTCTTCTGAATCAGTAGCTTGACCCTGTCTATGCTCTGCTCGAGTTCGCTGCCATGGTTGATATGGATATGACGGGCGATGTGCGGGTCACTCTTTTCGCAGATCTGGATGACCGTGTCGAAAAGCCTGTCTATGCCTTCCCCCGTACGGCTCACCGTCGGCACCACCGGCATTCCGAGAAGGTAGCCCAACTGCCTGATGTCCAACTCATCACCTTTAGCCTGAAGTTCATCGTACATATTGAGGGCCATGACCGTACGGAGGTTCATGTCGATAAGCTGGGTGGTAAGATAGAGATTGCGCTGAAGATTGGAAGAATCAACGACATTCACCACAACATCCGGCATCTCCTCCACCAGATTGCGTCGCACATAGAGTTCTTCAGGACTATAGGCAGACAATGAATATGTACCGGGAAGGTCAACAAGAAGGAAGCGGTAACCGCCGTATTCGAATGTGCCTTCCTTTGCATCAACGGTCACTCCGCTGTAATTCCCCACATGCTCGTGGCTGCCGGAGGCAATATTGAAGAGCGATGTCTTTCCGCAGTTGGGATTGCCCACTAGGGCTACACGGATGACCTTCCTGCGCTCTTCCGCAAGAGTATCCATCTCCTTTTCGAGCCAGTCCCCGTCAGCCTCGAGCGCACGAAGTGCCTCGGGTTCAGCGACTCTGCTCATCTGTTCCTTCGCCTCAGCCTCGCTTATGACCTCGATCTTCGCAGCTTCTTCACGACGCAGCGAAATCTTATAGCCTATTATCTCATATTCGACAGGATCCCTTAGAGGGGCATTGAGAATCACCTTCACCTTATTGCCCTTCACGAATCCCATCTCGATTATCCTCTTGCGGAAACTGCCGTGACCGGACACTCGTACGATCACTCCTCGCTCACCTGTCTTTAATTCCGATAGTCTCATTCTTCTGTCATTCTTTTTGCGCAGAGCGCAAATATATCAAATTTCAGGACACGGAAAGCCTTCCAAAGACAAAAGTCATGACATATTGCTATAAAAACACAGGGCAGTACCCATAAGATGGTACTGCCCCGCTGAACACGGCCTTCATTCTGAAGGCCCGGCTCAGCTGCTGGTCTAATCGAATACCATCTCATTCATGGTCTGATCGACCCATATAAGTTTGGAAGTGTCGTAGCCCCTGCTTTCCGCCTCTTCGACCACTATATCGATCACCCTGTCGGTCTGAACAGGAGTGCGCGAGAGAATCCAGAGATAGTCGGGACTCCGGCTGCCTACAAGGGCCACCTGATAATTTTCGTCAAGCATCATGACGTTATAGTCATTATAGAAGAATAGGAAGAAGGAGACTTTAAGATGGGCCGGGTCCGTGAGAGGTTCGGGCTGTTTAGCCTTGCCCTCTGCCATCTTGAACTTCCCGTCCTTCCATCCTGAATTGAGCACTTCCACCTTGCCGTCGTCCCGAAGTATATATTCTGCGGTGACATTGTCCATCCCTCTTTCGAAACTATGGTCGAAGCGGGCAAGCTCATACCATGTGCCGAGATAGCGAGAGAGATCGAATTTAGAAATGGTGGAATTGTCATACGGCTCCTGAGCCGATGCGAGCACCGGAAGCAGCACAGCCGCCAGTGCGATTTGAATCAGACGTTTCATAATAAACCTGCGTTTTAATTGTAACTAACCTAAACGCAGGCAACTCAAAAACTGTGCTCAGGGACTCAATGAATCTCTATAATATAGACGCTACTGAAGGTTTCGCCCGGAGTAAGACGGTTGATCCAGTCCTTGTCGCGGTAATCTCCTTCGTATCCGGCCCTGTCGCAGCGTCCGTACCACGGTTCTATGCAGATGAACGGTGCATTCTTGGCAGGAGGCGACCACAGGCCGACCACTGGAGCCGTGAAGGCAAGGCTCAGCCATGGCGTGGCGTCGGTACGGTGAAGGGTCACCTTCCTGAGCTGGCTGTCCTGAAGCATGAGGGTGTCGATGACATCGAAAGTATCGTCCGACAACGGATAAAGACCCCTCCCATCAAGTTCGAGAGGATATTTCGTCACAGCATCCACGCAGCCCTTCTCCTTGATCCTGATGCACTCAAGACCCTCTGTGCGGTCAAATGAGAAATAACCCCTCGCCTTCTCGGACTGGTCATAGTCAGGGTAATTGAATGCCGGGTGGGCACCTATCTGGAAATACATTTCGGAACAGCCCGGATTGGTCACCTCCCATATCACATCGATCTTGCTGCCGTGAAGCCTATAGGCAATCTCAAGACGGAAAGGCCATGGATATTTCGCAAGAGTTTCTTCTGTAGAATCCAGTCTGAAACGGATTTCAGTGTCGGTCTGCCCCACAAATGTGAAGTCCATGTCGCGGGCAAAGCCATGCTGCCCGAGGCAGAATTCCTGGCCTTCCACACGGTAACGCCCCTCCCACACACTTCCCACAATAGGGAAAAGTACAGGCGAATGCCTCGCCCAGAACTTCGGATCCGCCTGCCATAGATATTCGACATTCCCTTTCCTGATGCTCGAAAGCTCTGCACCATGTCCGCTGACCTCAATCGTCAGCACTTCGTTTTTCAGTGTATGCATGATAATATGTTTTCTGCCCGTGAAGTTAGTAAATTACGGATATTTCCCTATATTAAGCGTGCAGATTTTTAAAAATTCCCGACATTTCTTATAGGAGCCGGCCTTGCCAGGTGTCACGTTCTTCGAGACGGCGGTCGAGGAGACGGAGGAGTTCCACGTTGCGGATCAGGCCCCAGGGAGTCTCGTTCACGAAACGCGGAGGGACTTCGCCGGCAAAACGCTCTATGAAGAGGTCGGGGCGCAGGCGTTCGAGCATGTCGGTGAAGAAGTCTATATACCCTTCGAGGGTGAATCCCGTAAAATCGTCGGGCCTTTCTGCATATTCCTTCTCCATCTTCGTTCCTTTCACGATCTGAAGCTGATGAAACTTGGCCGAACGCAGAGGGAGGGCGTTGATCAGGTCGCAGCTGTCGAGCATCATCTGACGTGTCTCCCCCGGAAGACCGAGAATGAAATGTGCCCCGGCATCTATGCCGCGTTCCGCCGTCATCTGTATAGCACGACGGGCCGTCTCGAAATCATGTCCGCGGTTAATGCGGCTGAGAGTGACGTCATAACATGATTCTATGCCATATTCCACGGTCACGACGGGAGCTGTCCTCGTCCCGCCGTTCATTGCACGCGCCCAGTCCTTCAATATCCTGCCTTGAGACAAGGCTGCGAGATAATCCAGTTTCTCATCATCCACACAATCCGGCCGCGTACCGATGACTATGCCTACCACCTGAGGATGGGAGAGCGCTTCCTCATAGAGTTCCTTCAATACAGGAAGCGGAGCGTAAGTGTTTGAGAATGACTGGAAATATGCGAGATAATGCTCGGTGGTACGATAGCGCACCTTATGGAATCCGATTCCTTCGTCGAGCTGCCGGTGAAGGGATTTGCCGGCGGTGCTGTATGAGGGATGGAAGGCGGCATTGTCGCAGTAGGTACATCCTCCCCGTCCAACCTTTCCGTCACGGTTGGGACAGGTGAAGCCGGCGTCGAGGACTATCTTCTGAAGTCTCTCGCCGTATTTCCTCTTGAAATAACCGACAAAGGTATTATAGCGTTTCCCTTCCGGGAATCCATATTTTATGAATTCTTCTGACATATCCTGCAAAATTAGTCATTATTTAGAAGCTGTTTAGATTTTTCGTAGAAGATTTAAACAGTTTCTTATTCAGTTTCAACAATTAATGATTTTTCGGAGAAAAATTTAAACAGTTTCTTAGTACTTTTGTAAATATTTAAACTGTTTATATGAGTATGAGATATGTTGTCATGACGCTGATTGCGGCCGGAATGGCCGTGACCGGATTCGCACAGGAAAAGAGAATGGCGGTAGTGGAACTGTCCACAAGCTATATGAGGCTTAAGCCGGACTATGAGTCAGCTCTTGAGACTCAGGAACTTATGGGCACCGTGGTGGAGATAGTAGGAGAGGAAGGCTACTGGCGGGAGATCGTCTCGCCGCAACCTTACAGAGCATGGGCCACAGAGAAGGGACTTGTGGAGATGAGCGCGGAAGAGATCGAGGCCTATGATGAGGCACCTAAATATATGTTCACGGGGCTTTATGGCCATGTATTCAGCGAACCGGCGGAGAAGTCGGGTACATTGTGCGACCTTGTGGGAGGCGATGTGCTCCGTATGGTCTGCAAAGACGGCACCGGAAAGTCGGAAAAGGCTTTGACAAAGGGGAAATGGGCAGCTGTGATGCTTCCTTCGGGCAGGAAAGGATGGGTGCAGAAGAGTCTGCTGAAGCCTCTTGGAGAGCGCATAGACATCCGACAGGGTGATTCTGCCGAGGGGCTGATAAGCGCTCAGAAGATGGAGGACATCATTGCATCAGCTATGAAGCTCATAGGCTCACCGTATCTCTGGGGAGGAATGTCGGCGAAGGGCGTTGACTGCAGCGGACTGGTGAGAATCAGCTGCATCATGAATGACGTGCTGCTGCCGAGAAATGCCTCGCAGATGGTCAAGTGCGGGATGGAGGTCGAGATTTCTCCACTTGCCTCCCTCGGTCGTGATGACTGCATGAAGGCGACAAGCAACCTCAGGAGGGGCGACCTTGTATTCTTCGGAACTGCGGCTGCTGCAGACAAACCGATGAGGGTGACGCATGTAGGGATCTATCTCGGCAACAACAGGATAATCCATTCATCCCACATGGTCAGGATAAATTCGCTGATTCCGGGAGATGAGGACCATTATGAGAATGCGCACAGGCTGATTGCGGCCCGCAGATTGGTGAACTGACAGGCTGAACAACAGAGGAAATGACATCAATATCAGGAAATTTTATTACCTTTGCGTCCGTTATAACAAATTAAACGCGTTTATTATGAATCTCAGAGTATTCAAGAAAGACATCGAGTTCTTCATCGGTGAGTTCATCGAGGATTGCGAACTTTTCATCATCCTCAATCCGCACAAGAATTCAGAGAAGATTGACCAGATAGTTGAAGAGGCAGTGGATCTCTACAACGACCTCAAGCAGAAGGCTGCTCATCCGGAGGGAAACAAGAGAACCTATTACACCGGCCTCACAAAGGCTATGTTCGAGAAGCTTGACGAGCTTTCTGAGAAGCTCAGCGCAGCGGTTGTCGCTGAGGCGTAATCCCGGATTCGCCCGAAACTGAAAATCACGTCATACCTCATGAAGACAACGAGGTATGACGTGATTTTTTGTTCTCGGCTGCAGAACTATTTGCCAGCGATATATTTCTCCCAGGCCCAGGCTGCCGCAAGGGTCTGCTCAACGCTGCGCTCGGCCTTCCAGCCCAATTCCTCATTGGCGAGGGTCGTGTCCGCCCAGATGGCCATCACGTCACCGGGACGACGGTCAACGAACTTGTAGTTCAGCTTCAGGCCGTTCACCTTCTCGAAGGCCGTAACCAGCTCATAGACAGACACAGGACGGCCGGTGCCAACATTGAATATCTCATAGCCTTCCTTCATACGGCCCTCTACCATCCTCGACACGGCTGCGACATGGGCCTTGGCAAGGTCAACGATGTCGATATAGTCGCGGAGACATGTACCGTCCTCGGTAGGATAGTCTTTGCCGAAGATGCTCAGGCACTCGCGCTTGCCGATTGCTGTCTGGGTGATGAACGGCACCAGGTTGTTAGGAACACCGCGAGGGAGTTCACCGATCAGAGCAGAAGGATGGGCGCCTATCGGGTTGAAATAGCGCAGGGCGATACCCTTTACAGGGCCCTGGACGCCTTCCGCAGAAACAGTGGCGAGAACCACGTCACGGAGGATGTCCTCGCACATCTGCTTAGTGTTTCCGTATGGGGACGTCGCAGGCAGACGAGGGGTCTGCTCGGTCACAGGAAGATTCTCGGCCTCGCCATATACAGTGGCCGATGACGAGAAGAGGACGTTGCAGCCGCCATGGTTCTTGGACGCCTCAAGGATGTTGATGAAGGACACCAGATTGTTGCGATAGTACATCAGAGGCTCGGCCACGGACTCACCAACAGCCTTGAAGGCTGCGAAATGGATCACCGCATCAATCGGGTTTTCCGTGAAAAGCCTGTCAACGGCCACGTAGTCGCAGCAGTCGATCTGGTAGAAAGGGATGTCGTCCCTGCCGGTAATCTTCTTCACGCCTTCGAAGCAGGTCATGTCGCAGTTCGACATATTGTCGGCAACAACGACATCATAACCAGCTGCAATGAGTTCGACAGTCACATGACTGCCGATATAGCCGGCACCGCCGGATACCAATACTGTCTTTGTCATAGGTCTTAGAAACTGTTTAAATATTTCTCAAATTGTACAAAGATACTTCAGATTTTTCATATTTTTGCATCTGGCATTACTAAGAATGTGTTTATTTTTTATCATTTGAGATTTTTATGATGCATTTTCGAGAATACTTTTCTGTTTTGTAAGAAATGACGGGAGAAACAGGAAAGCCTCATAAAGAGTACATATTCAATGATAAAAATGAGGCAGGTTGATTTTACATATATTTCTGACTGAGCATGAAACATACATTATATATATTGGCAGCGATGGTGCTATGGATGCCGGCAACGGCACAGACGCCGCAGGATCTGCAGATGGAAGCGGAAAAGATGGCCGCTGACCCTACATTCAGCCATGCCACGGTGGCTGTGAGCGCAAGGACGGCAGGCGGCAGGAGTCTGATCAGTCTGAATGAGGACAAGCTTATGATTCCAGCCTCGAACATGAAGTTGGTATCCACCGGTGCAGCCCTCTATGCCCTCGGGCCCGACTACAGATATGAAACGGTCATAGGCCACGACGGCGAGGTAATTGACGGCATCCTGCACGGCAATCTATACATAGTCGGCGGCGGAGACCCTACCATAGGCTCGAAGGACAGCATAGCCGTAAGCATTGAAAGGACATTCGGCCAGTGGGAGAAAATTATGAGGGATGCAGGCATCGGAAGGATAGAAGGGCATATCATCGGCGACGGAAGATGGTTGGACGGGATGCTGGAGGAACCGACATGGATGATGAACGACGCTGGCACATATTACGGCACCGGAGTGACGGGACTGATGTTCTACGAGAACATGCTCTCATTCAATGTTTCGGCGGGCAAGGCCGTGGGAGAAATGCCTTCGATAAAGCCATACTACCCCATAACTCCGTGGATAGAAGTAAAGTACGATTGTTCGACAGGACAGAAGGGCACGGGCGACAAGCTGTACATGTTCACCAGCGACCTGGCTCCCGTAGCCGAGATCAGAGGTACGTTCGGAGTGGACAGGGCTTCTAAGAGAGTGGATTTCGCAAACAAATATCCGGAATATACATGTGCCGCGTATTTCCGGGAATGGCTCAGCAGCAGAGGCATCGAGTGCAGCGGCGGAGCAGCCGACTACAGGTTGGAAAAGGGATGGATAGACAGCGCTTTCGAGGACAGTACAGCCCTGAAGGACCTCAAGGTGCTCGGTTCCACCCTGTCCCCTACCCTCGACAGGATCGCCTTCGAGACAAATCACGCCAGCAACAATCTTTTCGCCGAGACCCTCATGAGGACGCTCGGTAAGGATATGAAGGGCAGTTCGTGCTACGACTCGTCATACGTAGCTCTGAATGACATACTCAAGCAGCTCAAGGTGAGCAAGGGCCCCGTGCAGATACAGGACGGCAGCGGCCTGTCCCGTCAGAACTATATATCGCCTGACTTCATCTGCGATTTTCTCGAGGCCATGGCCGGAACCGAGGTGTGCGATGCGTTTGTCAGCAGCCTGCCATCTCCGGGCTTCGACGGTTCGCTGAACTACAACATGAGCGGTTATCCTGCCACATTCAGGGCAAGGATAAAGGTCAAGAGCGGATCGATGAACGGAGTGAGATGCTACAGCGGATATATCCTGCCCTCAAAAAGCATCGGCAGCCGGACCGATGGTCTGCCTGCCGACACTATAATATTTTCGATAATGACCAACAGCTGCACTTCTCCGACATGGAAGGTCCGCCCTATGTTAGATAAACTGATGGCAGCCCTCGCACGCAGCAACTGACAGCATCAGTCACGCCATTTCGACCCTATCATGAAAGAGAGTCCGAAACGGGCATTCACATAAAGCTTGTCGATCGGAAGGAACATCTTCGGCATGACCTCGAAGAAGGTATAGTCGCTTCCTATGAAGAAGTTGACTCCGGCCTTAGGTGTGAATTCCATCATCCATCCCATCGTCTTGTATGCATTCAGGAAGGACCAGCTCAAGCCGAGATTGAACCACTTGCAAGGGTTGAGATTATATGAAAGAGTCAGTTCATTGAGCATTCTCGAATATCCGAACTTTCCAGAATAGAGAAGGCCTACGCTCATCTTGTCCTTGAGGAACGGGTATTCCACACCAGCGAAGATCTTGGTGCGTGTATTGAGAGTATGGTACCTCGGCATCGCCGACTCTTCGAGGTTGGCAAGAGCCAGGAATTCATCCACAAGGGCATCCGTCATGTCACTCATACTGCTGTCGCCGCCGAGCTCCATGTCCTTCAGCCCCTCATACACAACTTCGCCTTTCGACTCGAAGCCCTGGACTTTGTCCTTTCCGAAGAAATATGCTCCGAGGTCAAGGGCAGAGAAGGAGAATGTAAGTCCGTCAACGGCACTTCCTATGCTCAGCCTGTATTCTGCTCCTATGTCAAATGAAAATCCGAAGCCGGCAGGGCCTATTTCCGATGTATTGAAATTCAAGAGTTCAGCATCTTCATCCCCGTTCAGTGCTGCGGGATCAAGCTCCATGAATGATGCGGCGAGTACACCGTATGCCTCAGTATTGACCTTCCACTGATCCTGGCTCATATAAAGGTATGAGTCGCTGAGAGTCATTCCTATATGCTCGACAGGAACGAAGAAGCGGAGTTTGACTCCGGCCTTGAAGCCTTTGATGAGCCATGAAAAGTCGTGACTGTGACCTATGGAGGCATATATGGAAGAAGTCTGCCAGAGGTCGAAGCCTTTGAGCGAATATACGCGATCTTCAGTTCCCATTCCCTGCTTGGTGAACATGAGGAAGTCGCGTGGCAGTCCCACCTGTCCGTCAACCCTGAGGCCGAGGTCGAAGCTCCAGAATGAATCCTTTGCAGTATAGAATCCGAAGTTAAGGATGTCTGTATCCACATCAAGATCTATCATAGGACGTTTAGGAAGATTCTTCGAAAACTCTTCGAGAGTCACATTGTTATTGAGAAAGGTATATAGCTCACCATTCTTAGGGTAAAGGAAATCGGCAGGACCGACATTGCCATGTACCCCCAATCCGAAGTTTGAAAGCACCGGCAGACTGAAATAGCCTGCCCTCGGAGCAAAGGCCGGATTAAGCCTGTTTCTGTAAAGCGAATTATCAAGGAAGTAGCTTCCCTTCAAGGCCTGGGCTCCTGCCATCAAAGGGATGAGGAGCATGACCGTAACTAAGGTTATATATCTGTTTCGCATAAGTCTATCGGTTTTCTTCTGAATTCAGATCTGCAATGTCAATGGTCAGTCCCTCAGGCAGAATGACCTTGAGGTCGGCCCTTACGTAATCATCCTCACTCACAGGAATGCCCGTAAAGCTCGGAGCAGTGACACGGAAAGAGAGTTCGATCGCATCGATGCCGCTCACCGCAGTACCCTCCTTGAGGTCAAGCATGAGATCCAAAGGAGTCACTGCCGGACTTCCGTCCGAATTGCATGAAGATATGTTCTGGACAGCCTCCTTCTCCATCGGCACCGGATTGCCGGCGGCATCCAGCAGCCTGACGTCAAGCTCGAGGCACAGCGGCAGACTGCTTTCCACAGAACCGCCCAACTGCACTACATTCTTCTCGAGAAGTTCCTTCATTATGTCAGGAAGTCCTGAAAGAGTATCCCTGACGACAATATTAAGGTCCTCACCGAATTCCATAGGGATGACGAAGTCATACTCTACATCCAGAACATAGTCGGCTGACGGTTCCACCACACATTCGGTATCCGAAGAGGAAGCGGCGTCAAGAGTGATCTTGAGTTCATCAGGAATCTTCGCAATGAGCCTGTTGATGTCGGCCTCCACGAAAGTATAGTCCTTAGGGCATAGGTCAGGATTGCTTCCGAACCACAGGACTATGCTGCCCGTAACGGCGCTGGTCTCCGTATATGGGAGGTCCATACGGGCCTCTATCTTATTGGTTTCCACTTCATTGCCCCCGACCACCGGGATGACGCAGAGGTTGCCTGAAACCGGAACACCCATATTGGTCTTTACCTTGAGTATCAGATGAGGATTCACGAGGTCGAGAACGAAATCGTCGCCGCTCATGAAGTCAGGAAGGCCTGAAAGCCTGAACGACTCTTCGATTCCCTCTATGTCGTATTCCACCTTGGCCATTATCCTGTCTATCACGATGTCCTTTATGCCGGCAGCCATATTTATGGATATGTCCCCGTCGAGTTCCTCTATATCGAAGTCCGGATCTTCCGCAGAAAGGACACCATCGATAGAGATTCTTCCTATCAAGTCATCTTCTGAATACAGATCGGCATCCGAGAGGTCGATAGCCTTGATGCGGACAGGATCGACCTCAATCCTTCCGTCCTTTATTCCGCTTCTTATGGTCACGACATTGCCGTCAACTCTTGCATCCGTCTCGTCAAGCACAAGGATTTCAGGCATGGTAAGCACGAAATCCGCTGTTAGGTCTGCATCGAGACCAGCAGGAAGATTCTCAATCATGACATCCATCACGAGATCCACATCGGCAAGATCGACCACCGATATGTCCTTCACTTCGTCTGGAAGTCCTCCTGCTTCAAGGATCACGAGATCCAGAACCTCGTTCATACCTATCTCGAAACGGTCGAGCACAAGTTCACTTGCATTTATGTCTGGAATCACAGCGACCACAGAGGCCGATGTACCGGCAATCTCTTCTATATCCGAGCCCAAAAACTGTCCGTCCCGGACCATGACAGTTCCGTCAACCTTGATTTCGCCTCCGGAAGAATATCTGCCAGTCTCTGCGTCAAGTTCAGGAACCACAACGAGCTTGTCGATAGGCATCCGGACCGCCTCCGGGAGCTCACCCGCAAGAAGGATGGAATTTGTCTCAGGGTCGAATCCATAAGCATCTGCCACATCCTTGAACCTGAGGAATTCAGGGAAATACATCCTGAGTCCATCCTTACCTGCAGTGACCGGCACATCCGTATCCGGCAGGCCTATGAACACTGTCAGTACCGGATCCCCGTCTGGAATCACAGTGAATGTGCCTATATCGGAAACAGCATCCGGAAGATCGTATGTAAGTTCTTCAGGTTCCATCGCAAGTTCATGAGTGAATCCCTCAAGCTGAAGGATATAGTCATCCAGTTCGAAATGCGACTCGGCGTCAACGACGAATGCGCCGTCCTCCTCTTCAGTATAAGGCACATGGGCACTGCAGATACGTCCTCCGGCCGTCATCAGCACCTCGACCTTCACGATTGCTTCATAAGAGATCTTCCCGTCCTCCGGAGCAGGCAACTTAATCTCATCTATATGGATCTCTATATCGTTATGCGGAGAAAGCACGAGATCATTCATGGTCACCTTTCCGTCAACAGCCTCCCTGACGGTCATATCTTCAGGGAATGTCATCACAAGGGTCTCGAGCATGGTCTCGATGCCTTCGATGTCTGAAAGATTCTCAAGATCGATTATTAGATCCAGTTTCGAATTTTCCTTGAAAGTAATCACATCTATGCTTCTGACGCCATCCGGAAGAACCATTTCATCAAGAGTGACAGGAATCTCCATCACATCCTTGACAGACCTTTCCTCCACATCCATCATGATGGATTCTACCATAAAGTCAACGAACTCCACATCCACCTTGAGCTTCATGCCGCCGTAATGGATTCCGACAAGATCGGCATCGGCAATCGCATTCTTCAGCGCCGATGTACCGGAAACGGTGAGAAACTTTTCGATCTTAAGTTCAGAACCGTTCCAATCTTCCTCATTAACAACAACCTCCTTAACCCTGTAAGTCTGCGATGCAGTATAGCCGTTCCCGGCATTCAACCTGAAATCATCGTCTATGTCGATGCTTTCCCTGTCACCTTCAAGAATGAGAAGGCCTCCGAGGTCAAGGGTGAGGTCCGGCATGACATCTCCATCCGAGATGAAACTGTTTTCAAGCGAAAGACTTACCTTGATGAGAGAGGTCCCGCTCATCATCACATCACTTATATTCGAAATACCTTCAGGAGATTCCGACTTCACGATCACCTTGGTTGTAACGGGATCCACTTCCGCTTCCGGAAAATCCCCGAGGCTAATATCTTCCGTGGCATCCCGGTCAACGTCGCCGGGCAGCGAGAACAGCGATTTGGTCGAGACATGCACGTCATCCACTTCTATTTCCATTTCACGGGCAGCCTTTCCATACTCCCAGACCCCTGTCTTGTCAACATGCTCCACGTTGATTTCGGGAAGAATGACTTCCGGAACAACTCCTTCATCGACAAGTCCGAATTCATAAGTGAACTCCTGCTTTCCGATAGACATGGACTCGGCATCAATCCCCGAAAGTGAATACTGCATAGTCTGTTCAAAATCCACATCCGGGATATTCAGCATATCCGTCATGTCAGGCATACGGTCACCGAGATTCAGGATGTCGTTTATACGCAATGCGTACGCACCTCCATCCAGGACCTGAAGCATGTCGTCATCCATATCCGACAGCAGACTGCTCAAGGTCATCTGCTTAGTGCTTCCCAACGGAAGGCTGAGCCCTTCCCCCGCAATCGTGATTTCGGTATTGAGGTCCTCTATGTCATATTCCTCATTCACACATGACGGGAAAACGGTTGCAATGACAGCGATCAGCATGAGTATCGCCGCATAAGAACAATTAAACGTTTTCATAATATGGTTATTGTATCTATTTTCCTTTGAAAAGAGACCGGCAGAGGGCAGGAATATCCCCTACCTTCACGACTTCTATCCGGGCATCATCCACACCTTCGAGGCTGCTGAAGCTCGATACATATATCTTTCGGAACCCGAGACGTGCGGCCTCGATGATCCTCCTGTCGGTCTGTGCCACAGGACGGATTTCTCCGCTGAGACCCACCTCGCCTGCGAAACAGTTGTCCGAAGGGATGGCGAAATCGAAGTTGGACGAGAGTACAGCACTCACCACGGCAAGATCGCATGCAGGGTCGCTCACCTTCAAGCCACCGGCCATGTTAAGGAACACATCCTTCACGCTCAACTTGAAGCCGGCCCTTTTCTCAAGGACAGCCAGAAGCATGTTCAGCCTGCGGACATCGAAGCCTGTGGCACTTCGCTGAGGCGTACCGTAAGCAGCCGTGCTGACAAGGGACTGAACCTCTATCAGGAAAGGCCTCGTGCCGTCGAGCATCGCGCTCACAGCCACTCCGCTCAGACCTTCCTCATGCATCGGGATCAGCATTTCGGACGGGTTGCTCACCTCTCTCAGGCCCTTGCCGGTCATCTCGAACACAGCGAGTTCCGAGGTCGATCCGAAGCGGTTCTTTATGCTTCTGAGAAGTCTGTACGTACCTCTGTTGTCACCTTCGAACTGAAGGACCACATCCACGATATGTTCCAGGATCTTCGGTCCGGCTATGCTTCCTTCCTTAGTGATATGGCCTATCAGAATCACAGGCACCCCCGTCTCTTTCGCGAATCGGAGGAGCATCGAAGCCGTTTCCCTGATCTGAGTGACCGAGCCGGGAGAAGATTCCACATTCTGCGAGAACATCGTCTGTACAGAGTCAACAACCACCATGTCAGGCATCATCGCACGTGCCTCGGCTATGATGTTTTCCATCAGAGTTTCGCTGTAAATCATGCAGTTGGAATCATTTCCGCCTATGCGTGCAGCCCTGAGCTTCACCTGCTTCGCACTTTCCTCGCCGGTGACGTACAATGTCTTGAGATCCGGACAATTCAGAGGTATCTGAAGGGAAAGGGTGGATTTTCCGATGCCAGGTTCGCCTCCGATAAGCACTAATGAGCCTTCAACAAGACCGCCGCCGAGAATCCTGTCAACTTCGGCATTGTTGAGAGATATGCGCTGCTCGTGGGATGATTCTATCTGAGAGAGAGGCATCGGCTTGTGACCGGAACCGGGAACATGGAGCGGCTGCGGCTTCTTTCCGGTCGCCACGGTCTCTTCCACCATCGTGTTCCATTCCCCGCATGCCGGACAACGCCCCATCCATTTGGGACTTTCATTTCCGCATGATCTGCAGAACCATACGCTCTTTGTCTTTACCGATGCCATAGATCAAGTCCAGGTTTTATATACGAAATGCAAAGGTAGTCAAAATATCCTACCGTTGTCATCTGAAAATGAGAATATTGCTCTCAATAAATCAGAAACTGTTCAGTTTTTTCTGTGATAAATCATTATTGCAGAAAAAGAGGATTTCTCATTTGTCCTGTCTGACGGATCATCTTTCAAGTTCAAAGACCTCCATACTATGGATATGTCCGGCCTCGATCTTGAATCTGAGCGCCGTACGGACGACATGGAATCCCTGTATCCCGGCAGCTCCGGGATTTATCGTAAGCATATTGCGCTTATTGTCACGCATCACCTTCAGGATATGGGAATGGCCGCAGACAAAAATATCCGGATGATGAAGGTCTATCAGTCCGCGGGCGTGGGGATCATATCTTCCGGGATAGCCGCCGATATGGGTCATGAGGACTTTCATCCCTTCGCATTCAAAGACGCGATGTAGAGGATGGATGAACCGGAGACTATGGTTGTCGCAATTTCCGGAGACGCCTTTCAGGGGCTTGAATGCCGCAATCTCTTCGGCCAGCTCCATGCCGCCGCCGAAATCTCCGGCATGCCATATCTCATCGACCGGTTCGAAGAATTCGCGGAACTGCCGGTCAAAGACTCCGTGGGTATCTGATATTAGACCTATATACATTTATACATTACTTAAGTTTCGCAAGTCGAAAAATATCTTGTAACAGAAAGTTGGAGGCACTTGCGAAACTTTGCCCACCGCACTTTCCTTTGTTAACGTTACCCCTTTCCTAAATCCTTTCCCTCGGGGAAAGGACTTGCCATCGGCCTGACGGCCTCCAATTCAAGGTCTTTCGCTGATGCGAAATTTAGTAGATTATAGTTTTATGATTATATTCTTTTTATATAGAAACATGGCCACACCGAGATTGAAGAGCATGAAAAGCACAGCATAAAGCAGTGACATCCATTCATTTGCGCCAAACACCGATGTATAATTCCAGATCATTCCTATTATTATCGCCAGCAGGGTCGAGAGGGTATAGACGGCGAGAGGATTCATGCCGAACGCACGCAGAGGTGCCATTGGCCTGACCCATCCCTTGATGTCCGTCATCCATGTGATGAAGGCAAGGACAAACATAGCCCAGCCGCCAGAATACAGGACGTACGATACGGACCATAGAGGCTTGTTGACTGGTATCCGGATGCCGATGATCTGCGAAAGGGCGAGAGCAACGGCCGCCCACGTATAGAGACGGGCGATTTTTGTCGGGACATCGTCCATTCTGCGCAGAATAGTTCCTGAAAGGTAGCCGATCAGAACCGTACATGTACCCGTCAGGACACCGAGCAGGCCCTCAGGATCGAACGCGGCCCGACTTCCGTCAGAGAAACGATAACCGTCATACAGATGGGATTCCCCAAATAAGGATACATCCAGCCTTCTGGCCGCACACCCTTCGAGGGTGAATGCTCCTTCCGGTCCGGCGAAAATCAGGAGGGCCGCCACATGAAGCACGGAAAGCGCTGCCATTGCAGCTATGATTTTCTTCGGGGTCTTCAGCCACAGAACTATGACTGAAGCCACGACATAGCACAGGGCAATCCTCTGCAGGACACCGAAGATTCTGACCTCGGAGAGCCAATGTGTCCAGTTCTGCCATGCGCTGATGTCCGGGTCGGGCCGGAGCGGAAAGAAAGGAAAGGCATTGAGGGCAAGTCCTACGAGGAAGATTCCCGCTCCCCTTCCGAATATCTTCGTCATCGCCTGCCTGCCGGGACGGTCGAACTTAGCGAGGGCAAAGGCCATCGAGGCGCCCACGCAGAACAGAAAGAAAGGGAACACAAGATCCGTAGGTGTGCATCCGTCCCATGAGGAATGTCTCAGCGGCGGGAATATGCTTGACCAGGAGCCCGGATTGTTGACCACTATCATAAGGGCCACAGTCAATCCCCTCAGAACATCTATAGATATAATACGTTTATTCATCGTCAGTTATGTTTCAGAAACTGTTTAAATTTTTCTCCGAAAAGTCATTAATTGTTGAAACTGAAAAATCTATTTGCCTATTATGCGCCTTTTCGGCATATTTTTCCTCTTTTCCTCGTCAGATAGCACCGCTATCCTCCTCTGAAAACAGAAAAAATCTACTCGAAAATTCATCATAATATTTCAAATGATAAAATTTTAAACAGTTTCTCAATCCAACTTTCCAGCAAGGCTTGTTACTGCAAAAGTAGCAATTTTGACTATATTTGCAGGGCTAAACTGTACGTATTATGGAACTTTTCTACTCCCGCGACATTTCCGGCGGCATCTGCCGTCTTGACCAGGACGAATCAGGACACTGCGTGAAGGTGCTCAGACACCGGAGCGGAGACGAGATTTCCGTCATCGACGGCTGCGGCACACTCTATCGCTGCCGTATCATCTCCGACAGTCCGAAAGGCGTGGAAGCATCCGTGTTGTCGTCGGAGTCAGACTGGGGCGGACACCCTTACAGACTGCATATGGCGGTATGTCCGACAAAGAATAACGACAGGTATGAATGGTATGCAGAAAAGGCCTGCGAAATAGGTATAGATGGGGTTTATCCTGTCATCGGGGAGCATTCAGAAAGGCGGGTATTCAAGACTGCACGCATAGAGAAGATCCTGGTAAGTGCTTCCAAGCAGTCGCTCAAGGCTGCCGTTCCTGAGGTTCATGAGCCGATGTCGGTCAAGGATTTCATTTTAGGCTGTGGTGCTGGAGGGGGTGACGGCGTCGGAGGGAACGAATGGGGCGGAAGGGAGAAGGTTCTCCGTCTGATAGCCTACTGCTTCGATGACGAAAATGTGCCGCGCCGCAGCATAAAGGAAGTGCTATCCGGTTTCGATGGCAACGAAATAGTGATTCTGATCGGCCCTGAAGGCGACTTCTCCCGCGCAGAAGCCGATCTTGCCTTAGCGAACGGCTTCATTCCGGTTCACCTCGGCGCATCCCGTCTCCGCACGGAAACCGCAGCCGTCACCGCCGTCTCCGCCGTCTATTTCCGATACATGTAGCCCTGGCACCTGACCTCCTCACAATCAACCAATTCCCCTGACTCGCTGCCGCACTCCGACAGCAGCGAATCATCACAACCACTTGACAGACAATCGGTTATGCGTCAGGAATTTGTCATTTTCGGATGATCTCGATAGTGTAGTCGAGACCGACCTTGATGATGGATGAGGATCGTCCGGTGGCGCCGCGTTCGAGGGAGGGATTGACTATGTGGTCTGCAGCCGAGCGGACGGCTTCGGATATTTCGGAGAAGTTCTTCGGAGTAGGTTCGCCGGAGATATTGGCAGAAGTTGACACTATCGGACGGCCGAAACGGGAGATGAGTTCACGGCAGAAATCCATCATCGGGATGCGGATTCCGACTGTGCCGTCGTCGGCTACTGTGTTGAATGCCAAGGCATGACGGTCTGGCTTCGGGAAGGCTGACGAAGGTGACGGGCCGGCGATGGCACCTGGATAGATGATGGTCATAGGCTTGTCGTTCACTTCTACGAGCTGGACGGCCATTTCAGGGACTTCCCTCACGTAACGGCATATCATGTCAATGTCGGACGCGAGCAGGACGAGTGACTTGCTGTCGGATCGGCGCTTGATTTCATATATCCTTGCCACTGCTGCGGGATCGGTTGCATCACATCCGAGACCCCATACTGTATCGGTGGGATAGAGGATGACACCTCCGTTGCGGAGTACTTCCAGTGCTTTCTGTATTGCTTCTTTCATTGTATCTGATTTATTTTCCTAAAGAAGGAACGTTCCTGATCACATTGATATTTCTGCCACTACGGGATAATGGTCCGAAAACGGAATGCGGGAAATCTTGTGCGAAAGGGTCATCCTGCTGTCCGGCAGGAGGATGTAGTCGATCCTGAGGAGAGGCCATAGACTTGCGTAGGTGGCACCGAAACCATGACCGGCCTCCACAAACGCATCCTTTCTCCCACGCTTCATCCGGTAGTATGTGTATGACATCGGGTTGTCGTTGAAGTCGCCGCAGACGAAGGCCTCAGTAGGACATTTCTCGATGTCAGAGAATACCTGATCGACCTGCTTAGGGCGCCTTATGATCGAGCGCTTCATCTTTGTACCGGCCTCTTCGAGTACGGTGCTGTCGCGTCGGGCGAGGTCGCGGAGGATTCCCGACGGCGAGATGTTGTAGCTCTCGAAATGGCAGTTATATACCCTGAAGCGACGACCTTCGGTCTCATAATCGGTATATATGGCAAGGTTGGCGCTCTCGTCAAACTTTATGACTCCCTTCCCGCGTACCGGCAGACGGCTCAAAGTAACGTTTCCGAAGGCACCTTTCGATGTAGGAAAGAGGTAGTATTCAACATTATAGCCCTTTATTTTGGCGTTCAGGTACGGTTTCACTCTGTTGATGTCGTTTATCTTGAACTCCTGAAGGCAGACTATATCCGGATCCTGTTTCCTGATGAAATTGAATATGGAATCAGCACATTCGGAGGCAGAGCCAACTCCTTCCGCCTCATGCAGATTGAAGCGGCCCACATTGTATGTCATCACCTTCATGGTCTCCCCCGCAATCCCCACTCGGGCGTCCCGGGCCTCATCGGTATCGTAACGGACATATCTTCCGACAAAGAAGAAGGCCGGAACGAGGGCAAGCAGAGGTATCATGAATGATTTCGATCTGCGCTTTATGGCCCATAGCAGGAGAAAGACATTTATTGTCGAGAGGGGCACAAAAAGGATTCCGGCGAGGGATATGAGCCAGACCTTGGCGGGATTGATCACAATGGAGATGTAGGACAGGACCAGAAGTCCCGCCACAACAAGCATCAGCATACGCGATGTCAGTCCAAAGAACCAGTTTCTCGACATGGGTTCAGGATTTTAGTCGTAACGGCTGTACAGGGTACGCTTCTTCTTCCAGTACATGATGAGGAGGAATCCGAAGATGAGACCGCCTAAGTGGGCGAAGTGTGCGATACCTCCTCCCATTCCGCTGACTCCGGTAAAGAGTTCGATGGCAGCGAATATGAGGACGAACCACTTGGCTTTCATTGATATAGGAGGGAAGATGAGAGTCATTATCGAATCAGGATAAAGCATCACATATCCCATAAGTACTCCATAGATAGCTCCTGATGCACCTACGGTAGGGGTCATCTTGAGGGCATGGATCTGAGCCTGCGCCGCCACCGATCCTTCTGCCACCTGAGTCATCCAGTGGTTCATCTGCAGCCATTCCACTCCGGTATGTACCGCTGCCGCTCCGAGTCCCGTCACGAAATAGAAGATAAGGAACTTCTTCGTTCCCCAGACCCGCTCGAGGACGCTTCCGAAGATATAGAGGGTGTACATATTGAAGAACAGGTGCCAGAATCCGCCATGCATGAACATGTGGGTCAGAGGCTGCCACCAGTGGAAGAACGGCGATGTCGGGTAGAAGAGCGCGAACTTCTCGTACATGAAGTTCTCGTTCAGGCTCGTCATTATCATGATGAGCACATTGATGATTATTATGTTTCTGATGGCTGTCGGGACATTGCTCATGAAGCCCCGGCGGCCTCCGTTGTCGTTGTTGTAGTAATAATAGCTCATTTCCTTGTTTCTATAAACATCCCATCCTGTCAGGCATAAAGTCGTACCGTCCAGGATGAAACAAAATTAAAACCGTTTATCGATCTCGTCCATGGATATGATCGATATGATGCGGCGGCCGTTGCTGGTGTATTCCGGATTGCCGCATGCGAAAAGTTCATCAATCAACCTCTGTGCCTCAGCCGGATTCGTGACAGGATCGCCGCTCAATGCGCCCAATCTGGCGAAACGGCTTGCCAAATTGGCAGTCATCATTTCCTCGAGGGCACTATGGTCCTCCGACAGGATGAGAAGCAGGTCACCGACCATGGTCTGCACCTTGCCTGCCTCGGCGCTATAGCCTTCCGGCACTCCGTTTACGACTATTGTGTCCGTTCCGAACGGCGCTATATCGAATCCGAGGGATGCAAGCAGCTGTGAATGTTCCTCGAAGATACACATGTTCTCGACACCCACCTGCACGGTAACCGGAAAAAGGGACGTCTGGGTGGCATGGTCATTCATCGAGATCGCCTTCAGGAAACGTTCATAGAGCACCCTCTCCATCGCCCTGCCTATGTTTATGGCCATCAGGCCGGAATGGCCCGGGGTGAAGATATATTTCCCGTGGAGGGTCAGAAGGGACTTCGATGGGGTCAGCTTGTCCTCGAACAGCCTGCCGTAGTCGTCGCGGCGGTCTATGAAGCGGGAAGTTCCGCGGGCATAGTCCCAGCTGCTGCCGGAGTGCCCGCCCTCTGAAGGCAAGCCCTGCATTTCCAGAGGACCGCCCATATCTGCCATCACGTCCATTCCCTGAAAACCCTCCATATCTGCAGCGCCTCCCATTCCCGGAAAGGCCGGATTGGTAAACGGCGAATCCTCCGAAGGGAATCCGTCATTATCAAACGGATTGAATGTATCATCCACACCGGTTACAGGTTCTCCCACGGGATGAAATTCGCTGAAGTTGGTTCCGAATGCCGGGATTTCCGGTACGCCCTCACGGTCGAAGTCTATGCTTGCACCGAAGGAATTCCTTCCGAGGGCCTGCTTGATGCATGCATACAGGGTCTGGAAGATGACGCTGTCATCCTCGAATTTTATCTCCGTCTTTGTCGGATGTATGTTCACGTCAACCGCCTGAGGGTCGATGTCGAGATATATGAAATAGGCAGGAGTCACCCCGTCCGGAATGAGATTCTCATATGCCCTCATCACAGCCTTATGCAGATAAGGGCTCTTGAAATAGCGTCCGTTGACAAAGAAATACTGGTTGCCGAGGCCTTTGCGTGCCGAATCCGGACGTCCCACAAAGCCGGATATACCGGCGACAGATGTCTCCGCCTGCACATCGACGATGTCATTGACTACATTTGCTCCGAGTGCATCCTGAATCCTGAACTTCAGGAACTTGGCAGGTCTGAGGACAAGAGTGTCTCTGCCGTTGTGAGTGAGTGTGAACCCTATGTCAGGACGGGTCAGCGCCACCCGGGTGAACTCTGTCACTATATGCTTGAACTCCA
The DNA here is from genome assembly GCA_964466235.1 of uncultured Muribaculaceae bacterium. Classification (GTDB taxonomy): domain Bacteria; phylum Bacteroidota; class Bacteroidia; order Bacteroidales; family UBA932; genus Cryptobacteroides. Next base: position 36,632 of record CAYXMV010000004.1, read on the forward strand.
CGCTGTCCGACTTAAGGAACTTGCGTCTTGCCGGAACATTGTAAAACAGATTGCGGACCGAGAAGTTCGCTCCCCTCGGCGTGGCTATCTCCTGAGTGGCAAGGTGCTGTGAATCAGCAAAATCCACCTGGCATCCCACCTCATCCTCTTCGCGCCTGGCCTTGAGAGTGACCTCCGCCACAGCTGCTATGGAAGCGAGTGCCTCACCGCGGAATCCGAAAGTAAGTATATTCTGCAGGTCGTCCTGCGTATGGAGTTTGGATGTGGCATGACGCTCGAAACAGAGCACGGCCTGATCCGGAGACATTCCGCATCCGTTGTCGATGACCTGAATGAGGGTACGTCCGGCGTCCTGTATCTTCACAGTCACCTGGTCCGCCCCAGCATCGACGGCATTCTCTACAAGTTCCTTCACCACGGATGCAGGCCTCTGTACGACCTCTCCCGCGGCAATCATATTTGCTACATTGCTTGGTAATATCCTTATATCCATATTCTTATCATATCGGTCAGTCGGTGCCGTGCGCCGGAAGCGTTTTGGCTTCATAATGCTCCTAGCCCCTCTGATCTGTGGCATCGGGAGCGTTTCGGGCGTTTTTGCTCCTGGTCCCTTTGTCGGGTGGTATCGGGAGCATTATCCGGCTTTTTTTCGTCCGGGCTGCTACTGTCCGAGAGCCTGAAGCAGGATCGGATAGTATTCGTAAATCAGATAGACCACAGCGAAGAGCAGGATCATGGTTATTACGCCTATGGCCTTCTGGTTACGGCTCATATCCTTCTTCCTCTGATATGCCCCGTCTCGCAGACTGCCCTTCAGATGTGTTCCCGGCACGTATGGCACATCCTTCTTTGTAAAATCTCCATATTTCTTGCGGCGTTCCTCTGCCTCAGGGTCATAAAAGCGTGGTCTGTAGCTGAAGCCGCGCACCTCCTGCTTACCGAAAAAACTGAAATTGAATCCCATAATCGTTAGTTTGTCGCATACGGCTTCAGTGCCACATGCGTGTAAACAACAAAAATACAAATAAATTGACAACTACTGAAAATTTATTTCTCCAAACAGCCTGATCTTTTGTTCATAAAGAATATTTCTTGACCTTTACAGCGGCAGGACCGGCATGGCCTGATTGCTCTGTCATATAGCCGGAACGCATGATAACGCCAACTGCGCCATCATAAAAACAGTGAGACGCAAGACGACTGACAGCTCCTGCAGCCCGCCTTCCTTGCCATGAGAGGCAAATATAGTAGCCTGCCGATTACCAAACAATGACAGGTCACGTATTTCTCCTGCCGTTCAATCACCTGCCTCAATAAGTTAAATTTCATATAATGATACACATGTCTGATAATCATGGCATTGCCCGAGCAGCATGTTCTTAGAAACTGTTTAAAATTTTATCATTTGAAATATTATGATGAATTTTCGAGTA
>CAYXMV010000005.1:0-16911 GCA_964466235.1 uncultured Muribaculaceae bacterium
CGGTACAAATGACCTTACTCAGATGACATTCGGATTCTCACGCGACGACGTCGGAACCTTCATGGGCGACTACCTCGGCAACAAGATTCTCGACGCAGACCCATTCAAGACTCTCGACCAGAAGTCTGTAGGTAAGCTTGTTGACTACGCAGTCAAGGAAGGTCGTGAGACTCGCGACGGTCTCAAGTGCGGTATCTGCGGTGAGCACGGTGGTGATCCAGCATCAGTCGAGTTCTGCTACAAGATCGGTCTCAACTATGTTTCTTGCTCGCCATTCCGCGTTCCTATCGCAAGACTTGCTGCGGCACAGGCTGCAATCAAGGCTAACGCCTGAATTGTGGCCGAGGCTTCTTAGCTCCCGCTCAGCGCCTGCCTTTATATGTGGTACCATGGACTAAGGTCTGGTCCTGACGGGCTTTGAAGCTTCTGAGCATGACAAATATAAAATTACCCCGTTCCATCGAATATTGGAACGGGGTATTTTTTTTAAAATGTCTGCCGGATTAGAGAGTGAAGTACTCGCAATCCTTTCCGCAGCGTGTTTCGGTAACTGTGTTGAGCTTGCCCTCACGTGCGAGCCAGCCGAGTGCAGTGTAGAAGTCTGCGCTTGCAAGGCCTGATTCCTTCTTGAGTTTAGCCTCAGTCATCTTACCATTTGTGTTGAGGACGTTCCATATTACGCCTGCGTTGTTTCCGATGTTGTTGATTTCCATAATAATTAATCAATTTAAAATTTTAAGCTCTGCCGGATCCTGCCGACTATGGCTTTCTTACTAACGGGCGCAAAGATAATCAAAAAAATGATATAATTAACTATTTGACAGTAACTTAGATTGTATGCCTCTTTTACTGATTGATGCACCTCGGATGAGATATGCTTATGAATTGCAGCAAAAAAGTCTTGTTTTCTGAAAATCATTAATGTGCTGACAATCAATCCGTATAAATATTTATCTGCATTTTCTACGATATTTGATAAAAAAAAGTTATATTTGCTGTGTTTTGCGGGTGTAGCTCAGTGGTAGAGCATCGGCTTCCCAAGCCGAGGGCCGCGGGTTCGACCCCCGTCACCCGCTCAGAACAAATGTGATCTGATATATGAAGAGACTGATTATCATTGCCTTCCTGTCCTGCTTATGCATGGCCGCGGAGGCAAAACTTGTATTGGGAGGGCTTTTCTGTGACGGTGTTGTGCTTCAGCAGAACACAAAAGCAGCAGTGTGGGGCACGGCAGATCCGGGCTCTCAGATAAGCGTTTCACCATCATGGAATGGGACTTCATATCGTTGCAAGGCAGATTTGAACGGATGCTGGAAGGTCTTTATGGACACTCCTGCAGGAAGTTATGAATCATATTCATTTACTGTCAGAGGTAATGGAGAGGCAGTCAAGGTAAACGATGTCCTTGTCGGCGAGGTGTGGATGGCCTCGGGACAGAGCAATATGGAGATGCCGATGCGCGGTTTCTTCAATTGTCCGGTAAAAAATGCAATCGATTTCATAAGCGCTCCTTCGGCTGAAGATAAGATAAGGATGTTCAATGTCCCTAAATCCCAGTCTTATGAACCAGTCAGGGATGTCAAGGGAGAATGGAATGGGGCATGTAGTTCCACCGTTCCTGAAATGAGTGCGACAGCGTATTTCTTTGCCCGTGAACTTAACGAGGTGCTTGACGTCCCCGTGGGAATAATTTCTGCGGCTTACGGCGGAGCCCGCGTCGAGAGCTGGCTTCCGGAGGATATTCTTGAGACTTATCCCGACGAAAACCTCAGTCGTGATGCAATAGAGGCCATGCAGGATTATCTCAGGCCTTATCTTGCATACAATGCGATGTTTACTCCTGTCAAGGGATTCACTGTCAAGGGGTTCATCTGGTATCAGGGATGTTCCAATGTCGGTAGGCATGAACAGTTTCCCGAGCGCATGGCGGCATTGATACGTCATTGGCGCGAACAGTGGGGCGATACGAAGGATGAACTTCCGTTCTATATGGTGGAGATAGCACCGTACCGTTATAAGCCGGCAGGTCCGGTAAGCAATGCTGCGCTTCTGCGTCAGGCTCAGCATGATGTTGCTGCAGATGTCCCGAATTGTGGAATCGTGGTGACTAACGACCTTGTGGAAAGCTATGAGATGGACAATATTCATCCTGCCAGGAAGCAGGAGGTCGGCCAGAGGCTTGCCTACCTTGCTCTCAACAGGGACTACGGACACTCGAGGATAGCATGCGAGAGTCCGGTCGCATTGGAATGCATCGCAATGAAGGATTCGAATGAAGTCGGGGTGGTGTTGAGTCATTGTGACAACGGGTTCGGCAGGTGGATGGAGATAGAAGGACTTGAGGTGGCAGGAAGTGAAGGTGTATTCTATCCTGTGACATATGCATATTTCGAATGGGAATCCAGGGTACTCCGAGTCAGGTCCGAGTTTGTCCACGATCCGTGCGAAGTACGTTATGGCTGGGGCGATTTCAAGCCTGGCAACCTCAAGAATGCGGAAGGACTTCCTGTAGCTCCTTTCCGTATAAGACTGAACAAATAATATAAAAAAGATGAAAGGAACGTATATTTTTCTGGCTGATGGATTTGAAGTGTCTGAGGCCCTGACTACGGTGAACATGCTCCGCAGAGGAGGAATAAATGTCAAGACCGTATCTATCTATGATGATAGGATTGTTACAAGCTCCAACAGGATTCCTGTGGTCGCGGACATGGCTTTCGGAGAATTCAAGGCATCTACCTCATTCGGACCTTGTCTGCCGTCGGACGTGATGATATTTCCGGGCGGAATGCCGGGTTCGTCCAACCTTGCCGCGTTCAGGAAGCTTATGGACATCATGGTGCAGCATTATGCTGAAGGGGGAACGGTTGCAGCCATCTGCGCTGCTCCGAGCGTCGTGCTGACCCTTCTGCCTGACATCAGCGGCAAGCGTATGACATGCTATGACGGCTTTGAGGATGCTATGGTTGCCAAGGGCGCGGAATATGTGAAGGAAGGAGTCGTTGTTGACGGGAACATGATTACGGGACGTGGTCCGGGATGGGCCGTTGAGTTCGGACTTGCCATCCTCGCCCATGTCAAGGGCCAGGAGATTGCTGACAAGGTGCGTGCAGGTCTTATGCTTTGATCTGTCATACCGGGCTCTTCTGCCGGCATCCGGGGACGGAGTCGGTAGATTTATAAAATTATAATCTAAACCTGATAATATGGAATTCAAAGGAAAAACCGCTCTGATAACAGGAGGCGGAACAGGCATAGGTGAGGCAATGGCCTACCAGTATGCCAGGAGAGGCACAAACGTCATCCTCACAGGACGACGTATCGAAGTGCTTGAGAAAGTACAGCAGAACTGCATCGCACTCGGTGTCAAGGCCTGGTGCAGGACGGTAGATATGGAGAAGCCCGAATCGATAGACGCACTCGTCTCGTGGGTACGTAGCGAAGGACATCTCATAGACTTCCTGCTTCTGAATGCCGGAATCTCACAGCGTGCCCTTACGCTTGATACCGACATCAGTGTTGACCGCAGACTCATGGAAGTGAACTACTTCGGGGGCATATATCTCGTGAAGTCCCTTAAGGATATGTTTATCGAAAGAGGTGTGCATATTGCCGCTGTATCTTCGGTATCAGGAGTGTTCGGCTTCCCTGTACGCTCTGCCTACTGCGCTTCGAAGCACGCGATCCATGGTTTCTACGAGACCATCGCGTTGGAGTATCCTCAGATAAAGACCACCATCATAATACCGGGCCGCATCCATACTGATGTGTCGAAGAACGCGCTTGACGGCAGCGGAAAGGCTACCGGCGTGATGGATCCGGGGCAGGCGAACGGATACGACGTGAACAAATGTGCCAAGGTGGCTATGCGTGCCATCGCCCGCGGCAGGCATCAGAAGGTCATTGGTGGAATAGACACCATCATGGTGCCGTTCTACAAGTACATTCCGTGTCTTTTCCGCCTCATTGCCCGCAATGTCTCTGCGCGATAGTGGCCGGCATTGCTTGTAGTCAAGGTGTTTGTAATCAATAATTAATGACTTTTCGGAGAAAAATTTAAACAGTTTCTGATATGAGTAAAAGAAAAGTGATCTGCGGTGTGCAGCAGGTCGGAATCGGAGTTAAAAGCGTTGAAGAGTCCTGGGCATGGTACAAGGATGTCTTTGGATTTGATATAAAGATGTTCGGTGACGAAGGAGTTGCTGAAAGGATGCTTCCTTATACGGGCGGCAGACCTCAGCCGAGATATGCCATCCTTGTCCTGAATCTTCGTGGTGGCGGCGGATTCGAGGTATGGGAGCCTCGTGGCCGTGAACTCAACTACATTCAGTTCACTCCCGAGTTCGGTGACTACGGAATATTCGCCTGCAAAGTGAAGTCTCGTGATGTGCGTGCGGCATATGACGAGATGAAGGCGAAGGGGGTGAATGTCCTTACCGAGCCGTGTGCAAATCCAGCCGGCAAGGAACATTTCTTTGTTCTTGACCCATGGAACAATCTTTTTGATGTGGAGTCCGACGACTATTGTTTCTATAATGAAGACAAGAATACGGGTGGAAACAACGGAGCCATCCTCGGTGTATCAGATATGGACAAGTCAGTTAAGTTCTATGCTTCCATCATGGATTATGACAAGGTGGAATATGACGTGACTGAGGTGTTTGATGACCTTAAGGGCGTTCCCGGCGGACAATACAGGCTCCGCAGGGTGATGCTCTCGCGTTCTAAGCCTATCGAAGGTCCTCTCTGCGAAGTTATGGGTACCTCACATATCGAGCTTGTCCAGAGGATTGAAGGAGAGGGAGTACCGGCGGCCCGCAAGCTTTATGAAGGCCGTCTATGGGGAGATCCCGGTTTCATACATCTCTGCTTCGACATCAGGAACATGGAGGAAATACGCAAGGCAGCCGCTGCGTTCGGGCATGAGTTCGTATGCGACGGGGGCCGTGATTTCAAGATGGGTGAGGCCAACGGACACTTCACCTATATCGAAGATCCAGACGGAACACTCATCGAGTTCGTGGAGACTTTCAAGATTCCTATCCTCAAGAAATTCGGAATCTATCTCCATCTTGAGAACAGAGACGATACCAAGCCGCTTCCATCCTGGATGCTCAAGTGCCTGAGATTCATGAAATCCAAATGATAAAAAATGACCGGTCTTCAAAAAGGCCGGTCATTTTTTATTATCATTGAAGCAAACTGCTTAGTTGTTTCCGTCAGGCTCAACTATCTCTTCGAACTGATCCGCTCCTACGAGACAGATAGGACACTCCTCCGGTGCCTCAGGTCCTTCGTGAATATAACCGCATACTAAGCATCTGAATTTCTTTTCCATAGTGGTATCCTTTAAATTGTTTATAAATTGTAATGTTCTGTTGTTTTCTGATACAAAGGTAATCATTATTTGCAATAATCCAAATCTATTTTATAAAAATTCTAAATTATTTTCTAAAATTCTCTGCTGATATGCCGGGCGGTCGAAAATTTCGGACAAAAAGAACTGTCAGAAAATCGCTGTTGTGCTATGGTTTGGCAATATGGAATGTTATCTTTGCAAATGAAAATGAAAACGACAGCGCCATGACACCTTTTCTGAAACAGGTCGCGGACCATTATTATAATAGGAGAGATCTCGGGACGAAATGCTTCGTCTTTCCGAACCGGCGTTCGATGGTCTATTTCAGGAAGCATCTTGCAGATGCCGTGGCCTCGGACGGGAGTGCGATGCCCATGGTCATGCCGCGGATGACCACTATAAACGACTTCTTTTTCAAGGCGGCTGATACAGGTCCGGCTGACAGGGTGAGGCTCATTCTTGACCTGTATGACTGTTATGCCAGGCTGAACCCCAAGGCGGAGCCTCTTGATGAGTTCGTATTCTGGGGCGATGTCATTCTCGGTGACTTCAACGATGTTGACAAATATCTTGTGGAGCCGAAGCAGCTCTTTACCAATGTAGCCGACTACAAGCAGATACAGGATACGTTCACATATCTTACAGACACTCAGAGAAAGGCCATAGAAAGCTTTATAAGCCATTTCAACGATCTGTCCGGCAAGCTCACGGTGGACCTTGACACGGACAATCCTGACGTTAAAGGGCGTTTCCTTCATATATGGAATATACTTTATCCTCTATATGAGGACTTCAACAGAACTTTGCGGAATAAGGGAGTGGCCTACGAAGGCATGGTTTACAGGGGACTTGCAGCGAAACTGAAGGAGACGGCAGCCGAAGATGTGTTCGGCCATGCCCTGACGTACGTCTTTGTGGGGCTGAATGCACTGAATGAATGTGAAAAGCTCGTCATGAGGAAGCTCAGAGACGCCTCGATGGCTGAATTCTGCTGGGACTGGTCCGGGAACATGATAAAGGATGAGCGCAACCGCTCTTCGGTGTTCATGTCAGAAAATGTAGTGGAGTTCCCTCAGGCCTTCCAGCCGGAGGAAACGGGTGTGCCTCAGGTGAACATTGTCAGCGTGGCCTCTTCCGTAGGTCAGGCAAAGCGTCTGCCGGACATCCTCTCCAAGGTTGAAGATCCGCAGAAGGACTGTGCTGTGGTTCTCCCTGACGAGAATCTTCTTGTGCCGGTGTTGAATACGATACCTCCATATGTCCGTGATATAAATGTGACCATGGGCCTTCCGATGAGCGGCAGCCTTCTGTATTGCCTGATGTCGGATGTTGCATCTGTCCAGCTTCATGCTTCTCTGAGGAAAGGCCGCTGGATGTTCTATCACAAGCATGTATGGGATCTCTTCTCCAACGAACTTTTCAGAAAGGCTGCGGACGAGGACTCTCTTCAGATCATGGCACGGGTCAGGAAGGATGCGCGCTATTACATTCCTGTTGAGGAACTTAACGGCAGTCCGCTGATGAATGCGGTGTTCAGGGTAGTGATAGAGGACCCCAGGTCAAATGACGGGAATGTCATATATTCATTCGCCGAATATCTCAAGGATGTGATAAAGGCTGTAGCTCCGGCTGCATCCCGGGATGTGGATCTGGCTATAGAATCTGAATTCGCGAGGGAATATTATAAAGGTGTGACAATGCTTCAGGACAGTCTCGGCGGGGCGGGGAATACCCGCGGGATGCTGCCTCAGACATACGTCCGTCTGCTTTCGCGCCTTCTCGGTCCGGTCTCGGTACCTTTCAGGGGCGAGCCTCTGAAGGGGCTTCAGATCATGGGACCTCTCGAAATGAGGGCGCTGGACTTTGACACATTGATAATTATGTCGGCCAATGAAGGCGTATTTCCACGCAGGAACGTAAGTTCGTCATTTGTGCCGCCGGAGTTGAGAAAGGGATTCGGACTGCCGACATACGAATATCAGGATGCTATATGGGCATACTATTTCTACAGGATGGTATCCCGGGCAAGGGAAGTCTGGATGCTTGTGGATTCGCGCACGGAAGGACTCAAGTCCGGTGAGGAAAGCCGTTATATCAAGCAGCTGGAATATCATTTCGGCCTCCCTCTGCGCCGATATGTCGTGAAGTCCGACGAGATGAGCACGGGACGCCTGCCGGACATTGTCAAGACTCAGGAAGATATAGATGCCATCCGCAAAACTGAACTCTCCGCCACTACCCTCCAGAATTATCTCGCCTGTCCGGCGAAGTTCTATTACGGAACAATAAAGAAGCTGAAGGCGGAGGATGAGGTGGCCGAGTCATTGGACAATGGAATGTTCGGTACCGTATATCATGACACGATGCGTTCTCTCTATACTTCGCCACAGGCCATGGCCGAGGATTTCTTCTTCGACCATAAAGGAGAAAACGAGCGTTTCCTGAATAACAGGCTGACTCGCATAACGAGACAATATATAAAGGAGTGGATCGGACGTGAGGATGACATCAGAAAGAAGGTCAAGGCTTTGATACTCGATCAGTTGAATGCTTTGGAAATCAGCGGCCGCAACCTTGTGGTGACCGACGTCATAGTTCGCTATGTGATCAGAACCCTGCAGCGGGACCTCGAACTTCTTGAATCCGAAGGAAAGGAGTTCTTCGAGATTCTCGGCCGCGAAATAAAGGTCAGGGGAGAATTCCACGGTCTCAGCTTCAAGGGCTATATTGACCGTCTTGACAGCTTTGCTCCGGATCAGGCCAGGGTGGTTGACTATAAGACGGGCAAGGTGCTGGATGATGATGTGGATATACACGACGGCAATGCCGAAGCCATTGCGGACAGCATATTTGCCAAAGATGTCAAGGACAGGCCGAAGATTGCCCTTCAGTTCTTCATCTATGACCTTCTGCTGCAGAACCGTGAGGAGGTAAGGGGAAGGCGGATCTGCAACTGTGTGTATTCTACTTCGAAACTTTTCAGGGAGCCGCCTGTGACCGTGCCGCTGAACGGGAAATTCTTTGAAGCCGTTTCGGAGCGTCTCAGAGTGCTTATAGATGAGATGTGTGACCCTCAGACAGGTTTCAGACGCACAGAGGACGAAAAAGTATGCACCTATTGTGATTTCAAGACCATTTGCGGAAGATAGATATGCTGAAGATAATGAAAGCCTCGGCAGGTTCGGGTAAGACCTACAACCTTGCCAAAACATACATCGGCCTGCTGCTCAAGAACAGAGACAGATACGCCTATCGGCATATCCTCGCCGTCACCTTTACCAACAAGGCCACGGACGAGATGAAGAGCCGCATCCTCAAGGAACTGCATACCCTTGCTGCAGAGCCTTCACGCTCGAAATATCTCAATGAGCTTGTGAAGGAGCTTGCGATGCCGGCAGATTTTCTCAGCGAAAAGGCAGGTGCCGTACTCCAGGACATTCTTCACGACTACAGCGCTTTCGCTGTCAGTACGATAGACCGGTTTTTCCAGCAGACTCTCAAGGCTTTCTCGCGCGAGATAGGCCAGTTCGCGTCGTATCAGGTGGAGCTTGACAAGGATTCCCTTGTGGCGGAAAGCGTTGACAGGATACTTGATTCCCTTACTGAGGATGACGGAAATCTTCTGGCATGGCTCACAGATAATGTGCTGGAGCAGATAGAGCAGGGGGGAAGATATAATATGGATGCCAACCTTATGGAAATGGCAGTACGTCTGAAATCCGCGCAGAGGCAGGAGGCTTTGGAGAAGGCAGGATTCGATGAAGGACAGACCTATACGAAGGATAAACTTATGGAGATCAGGCGTTCCTGCCGCGACATCATTTCCTCTTTCCGCACTCGCGTCAGGGAAAAGGCGCGTGCAGCTCTTGATGTGGTCGAGCAGGCCGGAGTGGATCCGGCTGAAAGCAACCGGGGATTTCTCAAGGCCCTTTATATCTATGATGAAGCAGGAGACAAGGATGTCATCGAGGCACCTAAGGACAGCTTCATGGCTAAGGCAGCCGACAGCGCTCAATGGTTCCCGAAGGCGAAGGCAAAGAACCTTCTGCCCAAGGTCAGTCCTTTCCTCGAAGCTCCTCTTGAGGACTTCTGTTCGCTCTGGGGTGTTGATTATCAAGTATATAACACAGCGTGTATCCTTGATTCGCAGATATATGGGCTGGGGGTGGCCGGTGAGATACACAGGACATACTCTGAACTTATGAAGGAGAAGAACGTACTGAGCATAGATGATTCCAACACCCTTCTGAGGGACATCATAGACGGTTCCGATGCGCCTTTCGTATATGAGAAACTGGGTGTCCGCTTCGATCATTTCCTTCTCGATGAGTTTCAGGACACGGCAAATGTTCAGTGGACCAATTTCAGCCCTCTCCTGCACAACAGTGATTCCCAGGGAGGTGAAAACCTTATCGTCGGCGATGTGAAGCAGAGCATATACCGTTGGAGGGGATCGGACTGGAGTCTGCTTGACAAGACGGTGCCGGAGGAATTTCCCGGATGTGAGGTCATGCCTCTGCAGGACAACTGGAGGAGCCATGCCAATGTAGTCAGGTTCAACAATGCCTTCTTCAAGGCGGCTGCACAGGTGTTGGACAGCATGAAGGGGTATGAGGACGGGAAAGGGCCTTTGTCGGACATATATAGGGATGTGGAGCAGAATGTTGCCATGGAAGGCCCGGCGACCGGAAGCGTGAGCCTTACTTTCTGCGACAGGGAAAGCGAACTTCAGAAAGTGCTTGACAGCGTGAATGAAGCGCGATCCTGCGGCGCGAAGCTCTCGGATATAGCCGTTCTGGTACGCAGCAATGCCATTGGAGGCGAAGTGGCCTCTTTCCTGATAGACAATGGAATAACCGTCATAACCGATGACTCCCTCAGGGTGAAGGGTTCGGTAACGGTCAGGAGGCTTGTGTCTCTCATGTCTTATGCCGATAATCCGGAAGATACCGTGAACGGCTATCTTGCAGATTCTCTCGACATAAGGATGCCGTCGTCGTGTTCCTCGCTCATAGATATGGCTGAGAACCTCCTGCGTGGCATAAAGGAGGCGGATAAAGAAGGAATGTGGAAGGGAGAAATTCTTCACATACAGTCCTTTATGGACCATCTTCAGGACTATGTCGGCTCGAAGGGCAATGCATTGAGAGGTTTCCTGAAATATTGGGAAGGAGAAAATCCTTCCATCGCTTCCCCTTCTTCCGGCGACAGCGTCAGGGTGATGACCATACATAAGTCCAAGGGATTGGACTTCCGTTATGTGATCATTCCTTTTGCCGAGAACATTACCCTTTATAAGCCCGGGGACTACTGGTGCTCTCCGGCTTTGGAAGGGACACCTTTGGAAGGCGTGGCAGACGGTGTATATGACGTGACCCTCTCTAAATCATCCGAATCGACCCTGTTTGCGGGGCATTACAGGAACGAGAGTTTCCTTCAGCAGGTTGACAACATAAATACCATATATGTGGCAATGACCCGTCCTGTGCTCGGAATGCATATTATATCGAAGACTCCTTCTGCCAAGTGCATGACTGCAGTTGACAAAGGTGATCCGACCCAATGTTCGGATTTTTCACAGATTCTCTATTGGTTCGTGTCCGCTTCGGAAAGGATTGCCGGGATAAGACGCAGCGATGAGGATGGAACGATGCGTTTTGATTATGGCGATATGGTGGATTTCAATGCCTTCAGGGATGAACGTGAGTCTGATGCCATGACTTTCGGTATGTCCGGCGACGGATACCCTTCATATCCGCTCAATCCCGAACTTGTATCAGACGAGGGAGAGGTCATTGATGTCTTTGAAAGAGGGCGGCTGAGGCTGTCGGATAATGCCCGTGACTTCTTCTCCGAGGACGGAGATGCCGGTGTTGCGGCTTCCAACAGGATAAGGGGAGTAGTGCTCCATGATATACTTTCCCGTGTTGAGGATGCCTCGGATCTGCAGGAGTCTGTGGCCCGGGCTGTACTTTCGGGTGACCTGTCTGAAGATGAGGCAGTTGAGGCTGGTGGACTTCTCGCGCAGAGGATTGAAGCTGTGTCAGATTACGGCTGGTTTGATACGGCAGGGGCTCAGGTGCTCAACGAGACGGGCCTGATTGATACTGACGGTGAGATATTCCGACCGGACAGGGTGGTGATAAGAGACGGCAAGGTAAGCATCATCGACTATAAGTTCGGTGCGCATCGGCGCATATATGAGCGTCAGCTCGGGAAATATTCCGACATCTGGCGCCGTATGGGCTATTCTGACGTTTCCGCCTTCCTTTGGTACATTCCTACCGGTGAAATCATCAATCTGTCATTATGATCATAACAGAAGAATCTTTTCAATCTGTCATTCTGAGCGAAGTCGAAGAATCTAAATATTTGCTATCTTTGCAGATTAAAGAAAACCAGAACACAATGGAAACAAACGATACATGCAAACTCCTGTATAATACAGAACGAGTGACCCTACATATTCCGGAATACGGAAGAAACGTGCAGAAGATGGTCGATTACCTCAAGACCATCGAGGACAGGGAAAAACGCAACCAGCAGGCCCGCGCCATAATCAAGGTGATGGAAATCCTTAATCCTGCAGTACACCTTCAGGACGACTATGAGCACAAGCTCTGGGATCATCTCTTCATCATATCAGGCTTCGACCTTGATATAGACGCCCCATATCCGATGCCGGCTCCGGAGAGTCTCAATGAGCGTCCCCGTATGATTCCGATACAGAAGAAGCCGGTCAAGGCAAGCCATTACGGCCGCAATATAGAGAGCATGATAGATCTTGTCGCTGAAAAGGAGGATGGCGAGGCAAAGACGGCGATGATCCGCTCCCTTGCCATATATATGCGTCAGCAGTATCTTATCTGGAACAAGGATACCGTGGCGGACGAGACGATCTTTCAGGATATAGAGAAGTTGTCGGACAACAGGATAAAGGTTCCGGAAGGGTTGACACTCAATAGGATAGCTTCTGATGCCCAGTTTGCCCGCCCTGGCTACAACCTGAACAGAAACGGCAAGAACAACAATTTCAGGAAGAACAATCTGAAGAAAAGAAACAATAATCAGCACAAATAGCGATGGATGAACTGAAAAAGTCCAATATTCTTAAATATACGGGTGTTGCAGTGGCGGTGTTTGCTCTGTTCACCCTTATTTCTTCCATATCCTATCTTTTCACATGGCAGGCTGATTCCAGCCTGATGTCGCATCCCGACATGATGGACAAGGGAACGGAGGTGTCCAACTGGGCCGGTAAGGTCGGGTACAGGTGGGCTGCTTTTCTTGTAGCCCGCTGTTTCGGTCTCGGCAGCTTTGCGCTCATCTTCCTTCTCGGTGCAGTTGCCTACCGGCTGTTTTTCTGGAAAAGGAGTATCGGACTGCTCAGGACATCATTCGTGGCTGTGAGCGGTACCTTCCTCGCATCCCTTATCCTCTCGTTCATATCTTTGAAGTTCGGGGCCGACACAAGTTTCGGAGGCGGATTGGGCGGTGATGCAGGACATGCCGTCATCCTTTGGCTGGAGAACCTTGTGGGACCTTCCGTGACCGGTCTTATACTTGCCGCACTTGTAATTGCATGGCTTCTGCTGTCAAGCAACCGTTTCGCCCATTGGTTTGCTGCAACGGGAGAACCTCTTCCTGAGGCGGTACCGGATCAGGTACTGGTTTCAGTCCCTGTAGAGGAGCCTGTCACAGCGCCTGAGCCGGAGGTTGCGGATCCTGATTCGGGACCTCTTGGAGAAGATGCGTTGACGGATCGTTATGAAGATGAGGAACCGCAGCCTGAGATTCCGGAAGCAGTTCTGCAGCCTCAGCCCGAACCCGTTGCACCGGTCGGGGCCGTTCAGGACGTGACTACCACCGACACTGGAATCAAGGTGGTTGGGGGCGAAGGATACAATGTGAACGTGACCGAGGAACTGCCACGCATAGATAACAGAGAAGAACTCGAAAACTTCGAATTCCCTCCTCTAAGCCTTTTGAAGGACTATGCGGACGGTCAGCACATTGTGAGCAAGCAGGAACTTGAAATCAACAACAACCGCATTCGTGCGACCCTTTCCAATTACAGGATAGAGGTTGACAGCGTCACCGCGGTGACAGGCCCGACAGTAACTCTCTACAAGGTGGTTCCTGCACCCGGAGTCAAGGTATCGGCCATAGAGAATCTTCACAGGGAGATAGCGATGTCCCTCGGTGCAAGCGGAGTGCGAGTCGTCACTCTGCGCGACAGCGTCGGAATAGAGGTTCCTAACAACACACCTTCTATAGTCCCTCTCAAGTCTATGCTTGACGACGACTCGTTCAGACACAGCAAAGCTGAGCTTCCTGTGGCTATCGGATATACCATCAACCGTGAGGTAAAGACTTTTGACCTTACCGATGCACCTCACCTTCTCATCGCCGGTGCGACCAAGCAGGGTAAGTCTGTCGGTCTGAACGTCATCATCTCGTCACTTCTATATGCCAAGCATCCGACAGAACTCAAATTCGTGTTCATCGACCCTAAGATGGTGGAATTCACTGCATATAATGCCCTGCTGAAGCATTATCTTGCCGTACTGCCGATGGCTGCAAGCGAGGATGATGAACGTGAAAATGCCATCATCAAGAATCCAAAGCAGGCCGAGCAGGTGCTCAACTCCCTCTGTATAGAGATGGACGAGCGCTACAAGCTTCTTGCTTCGGCGGGTGTGAACGACATCAAATTATATAACGAGAAATATAGAGACCGTCATCTTCTTCCAACGGAAGGACATAAATATCTTCCGTACCTTGTGGTGGTGATCGACGAGTATGCAGACCTTACGATGACCGGAGGTGCCAACTCCGACGCAAGAAAGAGCGCGAAGATCATCAGTGATTCGATTGTCCGTCTTGCGCAGAAGGGAAGAGCGGCAGGCCTTCATGTGATAATCGCGACGCAGAGGCCTTCCGTGAATGTCATCACAGGTCTCATCAAGACCAACTTCCCTACGCGAATCGCCTTCAGGGTCGTTTCCGGTGTGGATTCAAGGACAATCCTCGACTCTTACGGTGCCGAGAACCTCATCGGCAGGGGAGACATGCTCTATTATGCCGGAGTGGAGATGGAACGAGTGCAGTGTGCTCTTGTGAGCATGGCCGAGATAAACAAGATCACCAAGTTCATCGGTGACCAGACAGGATACAGGAAATGCTGCAACACACCTTATTATCTGCCTGTGCCTGAGTCTCAGGACGGAGAGACGAGCGGCGGAAGCATCGATATGGACAAGCTTGATCCGCTTTTCGAAGATGCGGCACGTATGGTCGTAACCTCGCAGCGAGGCTCCACATCCGACCTTCAGAGAAAGATGGGCATGGGTTATGCAAGAGCCGGACGTGTTATGGATCAGCTTGAAGGCGCAGGTATAGTCGGTCCGCAGGAGGGCTCAAAGCCTCGCCAGGTCCTTGTAACCACCTTCGAAGAACTTGACGAAATCCTATCTCATTTCATTTGATTGTGAAAAGATTCAGAAACATAGCTGCACTTCTTCTGGCATCGGCCCTGTCGGCCGCAGCCCATGCCCAGGACATCAAGTCGATGTTGAATGATGTCCGCATGCAGGCTGCAGATGCCTTTGTGACCGTGGAATATCAGGCAGAGATGGCGTCGGAAGGCACGGTATCATATGATACCGGTGTGATTGAGGCTCAGGATGATATGTGGCACCTCAAGGGCAGTTTTGTCGAACTCTATACCGACGGCGAGGCCACATGGGTGATGGACCGTGATTCCAAAGAGGTATATAAAGAGTCTGTATGGACATACGGGGATCTCGAATCATTCTACAATGCCGCTCTCTCCCGGGGTGCATCTGTTCAGGTGAAGATCATATCCGTCAGGTATTCTGACAAGAGGCCCGTATCAGCTTTCACTCCCGAGATAGGGGAGGACTGGATCGTTACGGATCTTCGTTGAAATCATTTCCTTTGGACATAGACTGAAGTCCGCACTGCTCCATACTGGTACAGCCAGAAAGGGCAGTGCGGATTTTTTGAATCTTTTTCTGTTATATAAGGAAATAATGCTTATTTTTGCAGGACATACGACTGACACGGAAAGTGTCCAGCTTTTTCTCTATGATGAACCTGAGAAATTCATAATGGAATGAGAATGAGTTGGCATTTCCCACTCGTATCTGGGCCCTTCGGGCTGCGGATAACGGCGTGGGCTGCTGCTAATTTTAATTCCAAGGCATTCTCAGGGCCCATCATATAAAATCAGCATCCGTCCACGCTTTCTGTATATATAACCCTTTATTCTCAGGGCGGAGAGAAATCTGACTTTTACATGAAAATCATTAAAAGGCTTTTAATGGTATTGCTGCCTGCAGTCTTTGCAATGATGCTGGTTGATGCCTGCGGCGACAAATTGCCGTGGGAAGTTCCTGTCAAGGACATTACCTTGAATTATCTGGACATGGAACTTTCGGTCGGAGACACCTGTACGATAAAGGCAACGGTATCTCCGTCAGATGCAACCAACAAGAAAATCAATTGGCAGACAAGTAATGCGAAAATCGCCACGGTTGACATGGCGACAGGTCTTGTCACAGCTGTATCGGAAGGAAGTGCTACGGTTACAGCCAAGACGGATGACGGAAGCGTATCGGAATCTTGCAACGTGACTGTTGTCAAGAAGATTATTCCTGTCAAGAATGTAATCCTCAGCCCTAAGACATTGAAACTTATGGTGGGGGAATCAGCGGATCTTTCAGTGACTATAGTGCCGGAGGATGCTACGGATAAGAGTGTCAGCTGGAGCTGCAGCAATGTCAAGGTGGCATCTGTGTCTGATGGCAAGGTTACGGCAGTGGGTGCCGGTGAAGCTGAGGTCACTGTCGTTACAAATGACGGTGACAAGACTGCTGTATGCTATGTCTATGTTGCGGAAAAGGGAGTATCTGTGGAAAGTGTGACTCTTGATAAGAAGGACGCAGAGCTTGAAATTGGAGATGAACTGAAGCTTACAGCCACTGTATATCCGGAAAATGCCTCGGATAAGAGCATTACATGGTCAAGCAGCGCTTCGGCTGTGGCTGTCGTGTCCGATGCCGGCATTGTGAAGGCTGTGGGAGCAGGAACAACTGTGATTACAGTCAAGACTGTTTCCGGTGGCAAGACGGCGACGTGTAATGTCACTGTGAAGGACCCGTCTTCGGAAGAGCCAGAAGATCCTGAGGTCCCTGAAGACCCTGAAAATCCTGAAGACCCTGAAGATCCTGAAGACTCTGAGAATCCTGAAAACCCGGAAGATCCTGAGGTTCCTGAAGATCCGGTAGATCCGGAAAATCCCGAAGATCCGGAGGATCCCGTCGAGCCGGAAGTGGTAGCCGTGACTTCAGTTTCGCTTGACATGACTTCAGCTGAGCTGACTGAAGGGGATGAACTGAACCTGACCGCTACCGTGAACCCGGACAATGCTACGGACAAGTCCGTGACATGGACCACAACCGATGCATCTGTCGCATCAGTGGAAAACGGCAAGGTCACGGCTCTCAAGGCCGGCACTGCTACAATCA
>CAYXMV010000005.1:17011-36639 GCA_964466235.1 uncultured Muribaculaceae bacterium
CTGTTACAACTGCCGACGGCGGCAAGACAGCGACCTGTGATGTGACCGTCAAGTCAAAGGTCATCAACGTGACTTCAGTTTCGCTTGACAGGACTTCAGCTGAGCTGGCTAAAGGTGAAGAACTGACCCTGACCGCAACAGTGAATCCGGACAATGCTACGGACAAGTCCGTGACGTGGACCACAAGCGATGCATCTGTCGCATCAGTGGAAAACGGTAAGATCACGGCTCTCAAGGCCGGCACTGCTACAATCACTGTTACAACTGCCGACGGCGGCAAGACAGCGACCTGTGATGTGACCGTCAAGTCGGCTTATGTGGCTGTGACTTCCGTGACTCTTGACAAGACGGCAGTTGAAATAATAGCAGGACATGATCTGACTCTTACAGCTACCGTGAACCCGGACAATGCAACAGACAAGTCCGTGACATGGACCACAAGCGACGCATCTGTAGCATCAGTGGAAAACGGCAAGGTGACTGGTCTGACGACTGGCACAGCGACAATAACAGTGACCACGACCGATGGCTCCATGACGGCAGTCTGCGAAGTCACAGTGACGGAGCAGCCTGTAGTGACATTGAAGCAGACCGCAGCAGAGATGACTGTAGGCGAGGAAATTACACTCGCGGCATCTGTCACGATAGATGGGACAGAATTGCAATGGAGCAGCAGTGACGCAACGGTAGCAAGCGTGACGGACGGCAAGGTTACGGCCCTCAAGGCCGGAACGGCAACGATTACCGTGACTACGGCAGACGGAGGATCTTCTGCCTCATGCGAAGTGACGGTAAATGCATTTACAGGCGAGGTTACGGGAGTTACGATAGACAAGTATTCTGCCGTCCTCAAGATCGGTGACACCCTCACACTGACAGCTGTGATAACACCGTCCAATGCCACTGACACCAATGTCACATGGACAAGTTCGGATGCCACAGTGGCAAGCGTGGCAGGAGGAACCGTGACAGCTCTGAAGGTTGGTACTGCTACGATAGCTGTGACAACCAATGACGGCGGCAAGACCGCATACTGCTCTGTCAAGGTAATCACAAATGAAGGAAACGAGGGAGTTGGAGAAAATCAAGGAAACTGGGAATAATAAATCGTTATATATATGAATACAAGAATCTTAACAATCGCATTTGCAGCCTCTCTCCTCATAGCGTGTGCTGAAGAGAGTGCAGACTTCAACAGATTGCAGGAGGGAAAACCGGTGTTTGAAGCCGAGACTGAAGGCTTTGCCGATACCAGGACCTCGCTGACGACAGACAATAAGGTCGTATGGTCAAAGAACGACAGACTCGCCATATTCCAGGGATTCAGCATCGCTGACGAGTATCAGGTCACAGAATCAAGTGCCGGTTCCGGCAATGCGTCCTTTACTCTTGCAAGCGACAACAGCAACAAGAATAACAGCGATTTCGTGTCAGGCATGGAGATACCGACAAATGTAGCCTATTATCCTTATACAGCAGGAATCACATGCACCAATGACGGTACAGCCGAGTACGAACTCGGAGTGACACTTCCTGCCGTACAGACTTTTGCAAACAACAGTTTCGGAAACGGAGCGTTCCCGATGGTGGCGGCCACCTCATCCGTATCGGACCATACACTCAGATTCATGAATGTATGCGGAGCCATCAAGCTTCAGCTCATGGGAAATGTGACTGTCAAGTCTGTAAAGATACAGGGCAACAACGGCGAGAAACTTTCAGGAGCGGCAACCGTTCATGCCTATGTTGACGGCACCGCACCCGCAATCAATATGGCGGAGACTGCAGGCACAAGCGTGACACTCGACTGCGGGGAAGGCGTCAAGCTTGAAGAGGGCTCGGCAACCTCCTTCCTCATAGCTCTTCCTCCTGTTCTCTTCAGCTCAGGATTCGCTGTTACAGTGACGGATACGGAAGGAAACGAGACGACGGTCAAGACCGACCGCGCCAATACCGTGTTCCGTTCCTCTATATTGGTCATGCAGACCTTCACACTCGGAGAGACACCGTCTGACGATGATCAGGACAGTGAAATCCCGGTTGCCACTGTAAAGATCAATGAAAAGGATGAACATCTCGTCTTTGCTCCTGGCGGTACATTCACATTCACGGCTGCAATGACCCCTGTGGATGTCCCTGCATCATATCTCTCATGGACATCGAGTGATGCCTCGGTAGTAACGATCGACGCCTCTACAGGAGTCATGACTGCGATAGGGGGAGGAACTGCCACAATCACGGCTGAGGCCGGCGGGAAAAAAGCTACTGTTTCGGTAGAATGTCTTGTGACCACCGCTGTTCCGACAGCAGACTATGTGGATGAGTACGGAATCAATCACGGCAAGGGCATAGCTCTCATGAATACGGTGTGGGCTCCTGTCAACTGCGGCTACAATGCGGCCAATTATCCGTACGGAAAGCTCTATCAGTGGGGAAGAAAATATGGCCAGGGATACAGCGGCACCTATGGTGATGTTTCAGAACCTACTCTTTCCGCCGGCCCTGTCTCGAGGGTATCGGGAGAGTCCGAAGCCAACTCGAACATATTCTATACCGTGTCAGCATCTCCGCGTGACTGGCTTGCACCAAAGGAGGACAAGCTCTGGAACAGCGGTACGGAAGGCATTCCGGTAAAGACCCAATATGATCCATGCCCTGCCGGATGGCGCGTGCCTACTTATGCAGAACTTGATGCGTTGAACAATAATTATAAATATGGCGTTAAGAATGAAGCCGATCAGAAAGGCTACAGGTACTTCGGAGACTATCGTCCGCAGGATGATGCCCCAAGCGTATTTTTCCCTTATGCCGGTTATCGCACCACTGACGGCAGAGCCATCTATCGTGAGAGTGATGGCCACTATTGGTCCTCACTCCCGTATAGTACTAGCGCGTATAATCTGTCCGGCGGTTTCTACATCGACAGCCGCGCGCTTGGTTTCTCTGTTCGTTGCGTCCAGGAATAACCATCCATAGAAAACCATAATAAAACGCCGGCCTTACCAAATAGGAAAGGCCGGCGTTGCTATATTAGCAGGTGTCAGTCTAAAATCCAGTTCTCCCAGCCGGATTCGATCCCTTCTCCGCTGATGAGTTCAGGTGACTGTTCGGAGTTGTTTATCCACATTGAGTTTCTCACGACATCCCTTCTCACTGAATTGTAGAGGTCTGTTACAGAAATCTTTCCTCCGTTGTCCTTGATTGCCTTGAGAAGATAGTAGGTGAACATTCCGTGCTGCTTCTCTTTGTATGGCATCGATCTCTGGGAAGAAGATGTGGCTGTAAATACCAGTACATTACCGGTCACAGGGGCTTCCTTCGGACGGATCACGATACCACGGCCTTGTCCGCTGTAGCATGCATCCATGAATACCATTGTCCTCTTAGCCTCGCTTGCTCCGAGAGTGGCATATACGTCGTCGAGCTTGAGTCCTGCTGTAGGAGTCGATATGCTGACATCGACAGGAATCAGATATGTTCCCTTGCTGTCAGGATCATGCTGACCGTGTCCGGCATAGAATACATAGAGCTCGATGTTGCCGGGGTCGTTCTTGCTCATTCCCGTAAGCTTATTGATGTTGAACCTCATCTGTGAGAATGTCGCATTCTTCAGGAGGATCACATTTTCTTTAGGAACTCCCATGTAGTTGGTCGCATATTCTGCAAATGCTTCCGCATCGGCCACGGCATAGTCAACATTCACTTCGTAGCTTGTCGTCTGCTTGAATGTGTTGTAGTCCTCATTTCCTATCACAAGGGCGAATTTGTTAGGGTCAGGAGCAGCGACCTGGCTGATGCCCTGAAGAAGCTCGGATACGAACTTCTCTTCGACACTGATTTCCTGATTCTCATTCTGTTCCACTGTGACTAACTGGGTGGTACCTGAAGAACTGAAGTTTGCCGCAAGGTTCTGGTTGTCAGGTCCATACTGGAATCTCATCGGAGAGGCTCCACCTTCGAGACTGACTTCTGCATTCATCCTGTTTGCAGAGAATGAAAGGTATTCGACCTTGTTATGCAGCTGGGTATAGTCTGAAATCTTTGCGACGATTGTAAGGTCATCCACATACAGGCTGTCGATGGTGAAAGTCGCGTTAATATCCTTTACTTCACCCGGCCTCATGCTTGCGATGGTCAGATTCTGATTCGGCGCATATATGCCTTCAGGCCACTGAAGCTCCACCTTCACGTTCTTTGCAAGGTCCTTTCCGTCGTTCTTGACGGTCATGCGGAGGTTCACTCTGTTCCCTTCACGGATAACGGTGTGGTCGTCCTTATATACCCAGTATTTGGTTATGACAGGCTTGCAGGCATTGATGCCGAGAGCCTCGAATGACCAGTCATGCTCAGTGGAAGTGAACATGTTGCTTGCGGTACCTCTGAACTTCACATTGATATCGTCAGAGATAAGCGAGACATTCGATGTTCCCCTGAAGTTGATGGTGGTGTCGGTGTGTGCCCGCAGACGTGGGATGTTTATCACGTGATCCTCAAAGGTGAACCAGTTTTCCTGTTCGAGCTGACTTGCAAACTGTACGCTTACGTCCTCGAGGTCCTCATTGCTCGGATTGCTCACCCTCACTGACATCATGAATTTCTCTTCAGCTTCGACCTTGTTGTTCGCGTTGTTGTCGTTGAGACTTACGCCGCTGAACTGGAGTTCCGGCATGACGGCCGCCCTCTGGTATCTGATGCTTCCGAGTCGTCCGTTGTTCTGGACGAAGGCCACGCCTTCATTGAAGTCGGTAGCGGAAGTGAATATGGTGTCTATGACTATGGCGCCTTTCATGTCGATGTAGCCGAACTTATTGTTCTTGCTGACCCATGCGAGGCCGTTGTTGAAATTTCCTACCCTGTCATAGTCTCCCTTGATGAGGACTTCGCCCTTTCTGTTTATGTACTGTACGGAGTTATCGAACATGAGGAGAACCGCTGTACCGTTTTCGTTGAAGTCAGTAGCCTCCTTTGCCAATATCGGCAAAATTTCATAATCAGAGTTCATGAAGCTGAAGCCTCTTCCCTTCCTGATTTTTGCAAATCCGTTAACGAATTTCAGTTCCTGCCATGACGGCACGTCGAGGGTCTTTTTTCCTCCCTTTGATGTGATGTAATGGAATTCCCCTTTGCGCTTTACCAAGGCTACCGAATTGCTGAAATTGCATACGGTGTCATAGATAGGCTCGATGACGATCTGGCCTTTGGTGTTTATGAAGCCCCATTTTTTCTTGTGCTTGTCCATCACCGGAGCGAGTCCTTCCGTGAACGGACCGTATCTGTAGTCTTTTGAAAGCTTCTGTGCCTTGCCGCTTGTGGTCACATAATAAGGTATGGTACCGTTGTTCGCATAGGCATATCCGTCGGAAAATTCACCGATCTGGTCGAAGATGAAGCCTGAAATGCTCTGGCCTCTCTTGTTGATTACGCCCCATTTGCCCGATTTCTTTGCAGCTGCGGCATTGTTCTCGAACGGTCTGCACTCGTCGAATGACGGTGTGATGATGACTTTACCTGTGGCATCGATATAACCCCATTTGTCATTGACCTTGACTGCAGCCACTCCATTGCTGAAATCCTGACAGTCATCGAATTCTGGTGCGATGATGACTTTACCGGCTATATCGATATAGCCCCATTTATCATTCTGTCTGAATGCGCTCAGGCCATCACTGTATGGTCTGACCTGTTCATAGCGGATTTCCTTTATCCACTTGAAATTGTTCTTCTCGTCTGCAGAAGCGCTTCCTGCAAACAGGGTAAGAATAAGTATTAGGCTGAGATGTCGCATTTCTATTTTATTAGCGTGAGTGTGTAAAATAATGTCCTCTGGTCAGCAGGGAGGTTGTATATCCAGGTCAGGATGGACTGATAGTCGGTGTCGCCGAGATAAGGGTAGTACTGCTTTGTCGCCACAACAATTATATTGACTTTTTCAACATCCTTATCTTTTGCTGCCTTTGCCATTACCATATCTATTTTTGTCGTGACAGGGAAATGGTATCTTGTACCGGCCTTGAACAGCTGGTTTCCTTCTTCTTCATTCGGATACACAATGGCTGCACCGTCTTCACCGAACCAGAAGAATTTCAGATACGAATCTGTTCCATGAATCTTGAATGAACATTCGAAAAGCTCCTGATCCTTATATATGGGTGCGATGTCGAATACCTCGATTGCGTAAGACTTGTCCTCTTTAGTCTCGTCTTTTGTGACGTAGGCATCGATGGTCACGACCTTCACATCCCTTTTAAGGCCCGGATCCCACTCATCTGACACATTCATATCCGTCACATTGACCATTCCGTTGATGGCCAGCATGCTTACCGATGAGTAGGCTTCGGCGAATTCGTTTCCGCTGTCGGATGTGACCTGACCGAATACCGACCAGACATTCTCCATGATTCCAGCTTTCCGGAGAGCTTCCTTCTTTGCTTCAAAGAGGGCTCTTTCCTCCGCCTGTTTCGGTGTGATGTCGTTGCTCACTTCCCATCTGCCCACGGCACCTCTGACTCTCACGACCTCATTGGAGTATGAGAGATGGAATGCCATGAGGCTGATGATAAGCATTAATGTTCTTTTCATTGACATGCGACCTTATTCTGCGAGGAGTTTGTCAAGTTCCTTCATGAGGTCCTCAGACTCAGAGTCAAGGCTGTCCTTCATTGCGTTAACTGCCTGCTCCTTGGCAACCTCAGTGTTGTAGCCGAGAGTCACCATGACCTCGATGTTTCCGTTCTCAAGTGTCCTGTAGATCTTTACGAATTCGAGGACGCGTCCCAGAGTGTTGTTTATCACGCTCTTGCTGGCGCTCACGAATGAGTTCACAGCTGCTGCATTGTCGGCACTGATTTCATTGTTGGCGATCTTCTGCTCGATTACGGATGCAAGTTCTGTCTGAATCTGTCCTGCGATGTCGAGCTTTGCCGTATTTGTAGCCTGCATCGAAGCTGCTGTGAAGTTAGAACCGATTGTTGTAGCCGAAGCTATGAAGTAGTATGGAGTGCCTTCTGCATCGATCTCATACTGTGCCTGCCATGAATCTTCGAGCTGCTTTGCAAGAGGAATCTGTCCTACAGGAACCTTGTATCCCTGCTTCTCAAGCTTCTTTGCTTCTTTTCTTGCCTCTTTGAGAGCCTTCTCCTTGATTTCTTTGTTGAGGAATTTCTCATGTTTCTCGACAGCCTTGTACTCCTTCTTTGTTGCTACCTGTGCATTTGCTTCAACTGAGAAAAGCACCGCTGCTGCAGCGATTGCTGAAATGATGAATCTTGCTTTCATGATGTTGGTATTTAAAGGTTAATTATTTGCCAGCTTTCAAGTAGTAATTATAATCGACTGTAATCTTCAGATTTTCGTTCGGTCTGTATTCTATCCAGAAATCATCGCTTTTGAATATCCTGTTGTCTGTTGTCTCGATGATAAGGGAGACCTGGTTGTAATTGCTGTAGCTCTCCCTGTAATCATAACCGAAGTAGCTGTATATGTCCTTTGTGAACCATTCGTATTGCGTATTGTCCCAATCATCTCCGACTGCGTAGTCCTTTGTCATATCTCCAAGAGTCAGAGCTTCGCCGAGACTGATTCCTCCCATGGTGATATGAATGTTCTTTATGAGGCTTTCTGTAGTGACTCCGTCCGGAAGATTGGTCACCCTGAACATGACATGAGTCTTGCGGTGTCTCTGCTGCATCGTCACTTGATATGTGTCCGTTCCTGAATCGGCGCTGTTTACATAGATCCCATAGCTTCCCATGGAAAACCAATCTCCGTTGCTCATATACAGTTCTGTTTCTGTAGTGGTCACGAAAGAGTCATTACAGTCGATGTAGTAGTTGGAATGCGTCGAGTACAGTTCCTTCCATGTAGTGTTCTCAGGCATGATCGCAAAGTGAACCTGTGCATTAACGCATTTAGGTACCTGATAGCTATAGACGTTTCCATTGATTTCGTTCTGCTTCACGGGTGAACCTTCGACCTGCTCCATCGTGTCGAAGTCATATACGAAACACCAGATGTCTGTCTTGCCGATTTCTACGCTCTTGACGTCTATATCCATTTCGAATTCAGGCACTATGGAAATGGTCATGGTTTCTGAATCCTTCTCCGGAAACGTCTGCTTTGCGCATCCCGCCGTTCCCGCAAGCATTGCAGCTGATACCAATATATATATTATCTTTTTCATACGTCTCTTAATTCAAATCAATGTTAATCTCCTCTTCGATGATCTCCTCGATATAGAAGCCGAAGCCCGTTTCGTTCCTTTTGACCACAAGGGTGAAGAAATAGTGCCTGTTAGGCTCGAAAGGATATTCAAGATCCTTGGACACGACCATCTCGGTACCGGACTTGTTCCCGATCACCACCTCCAATCTGCTGTTTCTGTCCACGGCAGTAGGCAGAGTGGCCATCTCGGCAGCAAGAGCGTAGCTTGTCTGTCCCTCGCTTACGGAAGGATATGATGCAGCCATCTGCTGTCTTGCCTGCATCTCTGTCGAATAATAGTCAACGACAGGTATGAGGGTTGGTCTGATGCCTTTATCGCTTGTCGCTCCTGAGAAGTCTTTATATTCAGTTTTGTACTGAATCCACGATCCCTGTGTGGTATTGAATATCTTGTGGCTGCCGTCTTCCATTTCTGTGATTGTCCATACATGGCCTTCCGTCGGCATTGTCGTTGATACGCTGAATGAATCATAGGTGCCGGTCTTGTACAGATACCTTCCGTAGCAGTCTGTGAGCGTATAGCCGCCCTCTGTTTCAGTGAAGGTCCAGATATTAGCCTCTGTCGCATTTTCATATCCGACAGTCGGGAGAAGATAACCGTACTCCGCATCCCCGAATGCGGTAGCAAGCGTGTCCCCCACAGCCATGTAGTACTTTGTCTGAACAGGGACTGTCTCTTCTTCCGTAGGGTCGTCCGGAACGATTCCATCGAATGTGTTCCCGGATACGCTGATGCTGCCGTCCGCATTATATGTCACGTTTCCGGCCTGATTCGGCAGACGGAGGTAGGCATAAGTCATGTAATCGCTCAGGTCGAGATCAGTGCCGTCTATTGACCTCATGTAGAGGTCTGCAGTGATGAATGAGTTCAGACGACTCAGGTGAGGGGACAGTGTGCCCTCGCTGTCGATGCCGGACATGGATGCAGCTCCTGCAACGATGTCAGTATCATACATTGATGCATCAGCCTTCCTCGTGAACTGGAGTCCGCCCTCGGCTGTCTTTGTTACGGCGAAGTCATCAGAACTTGCGTGGTTGCTGAAAATCACGGTCTCGGTTCCCTCCGGGACTGAGTATGAATACACTCCGTTTTCGATGCCCACCTGTCTGAGCGCTTCAGTTGCCATTACATCGGAGTTTCCGTATGTATGGGCGTAGATGTCGTCTGACGTTACGTCTATGAGCGTCTTGGTTTCAGACAGTTCAGGCTTCATCTTTATTTCTGTTACACCGTCGTTGTCTGACCCCGTGAGGAGATTCTCATTCTGACAGGCTGCAACCGACAGCCCGATCAGGGCGAATGCTGTTATATATAGTGTTATCTGTTTCATATTCCTTTCTGATTTTAGAGCCACCAGCCTTTTTCGTTTGCCACGGTCTCGTTATGAGAATCTGCGCCAGGGTTGCCGGAAATGACATATACACCTTGCGTCGGTGATGACTGCCTGTCCGGGAACGTGGCTATCATGTTGTCTATTGCCGCGGCGTCCATGTTGTTGTCCATGACGTCCACATAATACAGAGAATTTCCGGCTGTGCATGCAGAAAAGTCCAATGATGAAATATCGGAGTCCCTCATGTTGAAATATTCAAGTGCCTGACAGTCCGTGAGGTCTATGCTTGTTATGTAGTAGCAGTACGGGGAATCCCAGTCGTCCAGTTCATTGTCGCTGTCGTTCCTGTTGACGGATTTCAATGATGTACATCCGGAAAGATTCACCGCGGTAAGATATTGCCCGTTATAGCCGTAAGAACCGATCTGGTAAAAATCAAGTTCTGTCAGGGCGCTCATACCAGAAAGGTCCAAGGTACCTGTGAGGCCATGTAAATAGTACATGTTGAGCTTTTTGATGGATTGCGGCAACGACAGACTTACGATATGCTGCTCGTCGGAGTAAGCGTAATATCTGTAGTAGCGGGCATACAGTTCTTCGAGTGAAGAACATGATGACAGAGCAAGTGCTGATACTCCGGGGCGAATATCATATAGATAAAGTTTCTTCAGGCCTGACAGTGTGCTGTAGTCGCAGTCCGTATTCAGATAATGCAAAGTAAGGTTGTTGAGACCGCTTCCTTCGAGATTGACGGACTGGGTGGCTGAACTGTTCATATAGGCGGTGAGATCACTCAATGACGTGCAGTTGCTGACATTCAATGTCTCGACAGAATTGATATATCCTATGGTCTTGAGTGAAGTCTTGCCGGAAAAGTCGAATGTCGATATTGAGAGGTCTGAGGTATAGATGTTCTCTATATTGTCAACACCGTCATTGGTTATCTTTGTCAATGTCATATACTTGAGAGTAAGATCCTTCAGTGCCGAACAGTCTGTCAATATCAGATTCTTTGCGGTATTGTTTTCTATGTAAAGCGTTTCCAATGCATTGCATCCGGTAAGATTTATGACCTTCATTGCCGAGCAGTAATTGAGGTTTATTGCTTCCAATGCGGTGCAGTTGTTGATTACGCTGCCTGTAAGGCCGTCACAGTCATACATGTTGATGGACTTGACCGCCGACGCGATGTTGCTGACATCCACTCCGGTAAGTGCGTCGCAATTGAACAGAGTCAGATGCTCGATAGACTGATTCTCGGCAAATACGACAGATGTCAGAGATGAATTCTGCTGTATGTGGAGTCTCTTGAGCTGCGGCATTCCCGAGACATCGACAGTGGCATCATATCCCTGCAGTACGAGATCTTCCAAATAGATGCAGTTCTCGAAAGCGAATGAGTTATAGTATCGGGAACTGCTTCCGTAATAGTAACCTTCTGTTTCGGAATAGGAGTCGAAAGTGTATCCATAAGGATCCGTATAGCTTCCGTTTTCATAGCCTGCTGCCCGGAATCCTGTAATGACATCTCCTTCTATGATGACCTGTGCACCATTTGTAAGGCCATCGATATAGATATATCTGTTATCTGATGTACCTTCGTATAAGACAGGAGCGGAGTCATTAGGGTCCTGTACGGTGATGTTTTCTCCGGTGACGGATACGTATGTATAGGAATAGTCATGCTGGGAAGTCATCACTATCCTGTGCTTCAGGGAGTTCTTCTGATTCACGGTGAACGTCTCGGTGTATCCTTCAGCCGTGGAAAGGGTGATGGTCACACTGCGTGTTTCATTGACATTGTCCGAAAGCGCGGTGATGATGATCTGGCCGTCAACAACCTCGATAGTGAAGAACCCGTTGTCCTGATGTGTACATACCCATTCGTATGGCAAGGCCGTATCGACATCGATGACGAGCTTGTCTCCTGCAGAACTGCCCACCGTTGTGCCTCCGGTCAGATTGAAGAACTCCTGTGCGGAGAAATACGGATAATGATAGCTCGTATATACTTCCGGCTCTTCAAGCGTGAAGGTCGCATCTCCGTTGAGCTGCTTGAGACGGAGGTTCACTGTGTAGTGGTGATTTGACTCGAATGCCTGAGTCAGAGGCTTCTCATATTGCTTTACGTTTCCGTTTGTGAATGTTACTGTTACATGCATGGTCGGAGGCGTAGTTGTAGGTATTATGTTCTTGGTGAACATATGGTTGTCTTCAGCGCCGGGTACGCTGACATAGCCATAGGAATTACCCTGCTCAGATGCAGATGCACTCACCGTTCCATCCTCTGCAACAGTCATCGAGCCACCTAATCCGGAGTAGCTTACGGCTACGTTCAGTATTTCATCTGTAGGCAGACTGTTGCCTTCGCTGTCAATGAGATAGAAATAATGCGAAAGCGTAGTGCTGAGCCTCTCGATGCCGACATAGTGTGAAGCCCCTGTATTCACTCCGCTGAGTGTTCCGTAAAGCAGTTCCGTGTCGAACATGGGATGCGGGTCATAGCTGTCCAGTTCGAATACTGTCCTGCCGGCTTCGTCTGTCTTAAGTCTGACAGATCCGGTGTCATTGCTTATGTTCGTGAACACAACATCAGTCGTACCTTCGGGAAGATTATAGAGGTAATATCCGTCTGAAGTCATGTCCGTATATCCTATCGGATTGACATTGCCTGCCTGCAGTTCGCTCGGAATATAGGCATGGAATATGGGTGCCTCATCTCCGGATTTTACCATGAGCTCGGGAATGTCGAACTGCACCTTCAGGAGGCCGCCCTCTGTCTCTTCTCCTATATCCGATGGGCCTTCCACGCAGGAAAATACCGTGAGAAGTGTTGCTATAGATGTCAATATGTGTCTTGTATTCATGGCCGTCATGATTAGAATTCAATAATTCCTCCGTCAACGATTTCTACTTCATCGACTGTGAATGTTCCGTCGAATCTGTTGATCTTGACATTAAGAGTGATGTCGTAGATGTTGTTCGCCTCGATACTCTCTGAGAGTACGATATTGCTGCTTACGGTTTCGCCGCTGTCAAATGTGATGGTTACCGCAGCCGACCTTGCCGCATCTGCGACATGAGGCATTACGTAACGTCCTGAAACGATGTTGACGAGTTCAGAATTTCCGTCAACGGATGCCGTGAAACTGTATGCCGTATTGTTTGCGTAAGTCTGGCTTCTGCCTGAGACAAGCATCCATGACTTGTAGAAATTGTCCATATTCACTCCGATTGTCGCTATGTCGGACAGGTCGCCGATGCTTCCGCTGAAGTCAATGTTCACGTTGACCTGAGCAAGAGGCCTGATGAATTCCGGACTTTCCGTCATGTCGGACTGGAATGTGTTGTACGTTGCCGCAAACACGATGTCGTCCTTGATTCCGTCTGCATCGATGGACAGGAGCGCGATTATGTCGCTTCCGATGCCTATTTCAGTGCCTGCGCCTCTGCCGCCACCGTGCGCCATCATATATATAGGTATAATGCCTTCAGGTACAGTTGCTTTCAGACTTCCGTCCGCAGCCTCTTCAAACAGGAGGGCCTTTAATGTACCATCCTCGATGTCAGTAATCATGAATGCTTCGAACGAATTGTATGCAGGGGTTTCGCTGCTGCCGTTCCATGAAGGATACAGAGGGTTGACTGTGTATGTGTAGAAGTTCACATGTTCAGTTGTGAAATCCATCGGAGCGGAAAGGAAGGTGTCTCCGAAAGCACTGATCACATAGAGCCAGATCGTGTAGTCCTGTCCGCTGTCAAGTGCGCTTGCCTTGAATTCAAGGGATGTGTTGCTGCCTGTGTAGGTTTCGATGACTACCTTTGTGTTGAAGTTGAATGTGCCGTCCTGCGAGAGGATGTATCCGACTTCTTTCGGACTTCCGTCCAGACTGAGGTCTGCTATGAATGAAGCGGAATATTCTTCGCACGCCGTCATCTGAAGCGAAAGCCTTACGTTGTCATCATAGAGGTTGTTCACAGTCAAATCAATGTCCGGAGCTATGGTTGTAAGATAATTTATCTCCACCTGATATACTCCTGTCACTCCGTCTGACAAGGTAAGGGAATCCAACCAGGTCATTTCGGATATTGCGAGGATGTTGTCTATGTCCGAGGAAATTATCACGATGTCTTTGAGACCTGTGAATCTTTTGAGGACGGACAGGTTGAGCGGAGCATCCATGCAGCTGTCGATTGTCAGTCGCGGGAATGAACCTGTATATGACGTGAGTATGTCTTCCGCCCAGGTTCCTGTGAGGCTCAGCTCGTCTATGTCGAGGTCATTGAGCGGGCCGAGGTCTGTCAGGCTGCTGCAGCCGCTTATTATGAGGCTGCCTCCCACGCTGTCGATGTGCTCTAATGCGGAAAGGTCGGAGATGTCGTCTCCCGAGATAATGAGGTTTCCGGTGACTCCCGTATAGATGCAGTTGTCGATGTCCTCCTGGCTGTTGAGGATCAGGTCACCTTCATAAATGACAGGTGAGCCGGTCATCTGGTATGCCTCCTGGCTTACTGTCACTGAGAATCCGGTCTGAACGTTGTCTGCGAGGATGTTGATCACCGCTTTTCTTGCACTCCTTTTCGTGTTTGCCGAAACGGTGTATGTGAGCTTTACGGCAGCACCCTCATCGGATGAACTCACATTGCTTATCCAGCCTGTGCTGTTGCCGTTGTATTCCACCTTGGCAGTGACGGTCATGTTGGTGTTGAGCAGGATTGTGCCCTTCATGCTCTCTGAATTGCCCGCATTTGCCTTGAAGCTGGCTGAAGAGGGACTCGTCATCTCTATGTATGGGAATGAACCGAGCATGCCTTCCTCGTATGGGTGCGAACATTGCGTGGCAGTCAGTATCGCAAGTGTTATAAATATCCAAAATCTTTTCATTTCCGTTGCGCTTTAGGTTATTCGACGAATACTGACTTCTTCGAACTGAAGAATCTGAATCCGAGCCCGACCTGGAAACCCATGTTCTTGCTCGGGGCGGTTGTCATCACATAGCTGTTCTGAAGGGCGAGGGTGTATCGCAGGTTGAGGAATACGACCTTTCCCATGTTGATGTTCATGCCGGCTATGAAGCTGCCGTAGTCGAGGATTCCCTCGTCCTGCTTCACTCCGCTGTCATTAGAAAGGGTGCCGGATATTGCGATGGCCTGCTGATAGCCGAGCTCGAGGGCAAAATTCCTTCCGACCCATCCCTGAAGCACGATAGGGATGTACATGTAGGACTGGTTGGATTTCCATGTCTGGTTGCCGAATGATGTCGTGTTGTACGATGCGGTCTGGAAACCGTAGAGTGCCTCGGCCTGAATGCCGAGATAGTTCCATAATCTCATGCCGACGAATGCTCCTCCACCACCTCCGAACTGCAATCCTGCGGATGGGGCGATCTCTGTTTTCGGAAGTGTGCCGATACCTATGCCCTTAACGCCGAAAGAGACCTTGACGGTCTGGGCATTGGCTGCGGCTACGCTGAAAAACAGCAGCGTCATGACTAATAATCTTTTCATATATCGTTGATTTTTATTTTCAGTCTCAGGGCTCTGACAATAAACCGGACAAAGTTAATGAAAATAAAACGATTCTCCATAAAAAAAGATGCGTAATCTTCTGATGGAGAATCGAAAAAAGTTATGATGAAATCAGATTCAGAAGCTGTGGTAATGCGGTCCGAATCTTTCGAATGCAGCTCTGTCGAGTTCTTCGCGATGGTCTGGGTGTGCTATCCCGATGAGGAGCTTGGCACGTTCCTGCATGGACTTTCCGTAGAGATTGACGGCACCGTACTCTGTCACTACATAATGTACATGTGGTCTTGTGGTCACTACTCCGCCGCCTTCGATGATGACGGGAGCGATCTTGCTTCCTCCCTTTCTGGTACATGAAGGCATTGCTATGATGGCCTTGCCCTGAGGCGCGAGTGAGGCGCCGTATATGAAGTCAACCTGTCCGCCCACTCCCGAATGGAAGCGTGTGCCGATGGAATCTGCGCAGACCTGTCCTGTGAGGTCGATCTGGACAGCGGAGTTGATGGCCGTCATCTTCGGGTTCTTCGAAATCACGAAAGGATCGTTGGTGTAACCGACATCCATCATCGCCACCATAGGGTTGTCGTCGATGAAGTCATAGACCTTCTGCGAACCCATGAGGAAAGTTGATACCAGCTTGCCTCTGTCCGTCACCTTGTTTGCGCCTGTGATGACGCCCTTGTCAACAAGGTCAAGGACTCCGTCCGCGAACATCTCAGTGTGGATTCCGAGGTCCTTGTGGCCGCCGAGCTGGGCGAGTACCGCGTTAGGGATGGCTCCTATGCCCATCTGGAGGCAGGCGCCGTCATCGATGAGCGCCGCACAATGCTTTCCGATAGCGGTTTCGATCTCGTCGGGCTCGCTGAAATGAGCCGGCTCGAGAGGGTCGTTCCCTTCTACGAATATGTCGATCATGTCCATCGGGATCATGGCGTCACCCCATGCCCTCGGCACATTGGGATTTACTACGGCGATGACTGTCTCTGCACATTCTATGGCCGCGAGAGTGGCATCGACGGAAGTTCCGAGAGATACATATCCGTGCTTGTCCGGCGGACATACCTGGATCATCGCCACATCGCATCGCAAGGCTCCGCATCTGTAAAGTTTCTGTGTCTCGCTGAGAAAAACCGGAATGTAGTCGGAATATCCCGCCTGTACGCTCTTGCGTACGTTTCCGCCCACGAAGAAGGCCTGATGGAAGAAGATTCCGCTGAATTTAGGGTCAGTGTAAGGTGCCGGGCCTTCGGTGTGGAGATGGTGGATGCGGACATCCTGCAGTTCTCCTGCCTCACCCCTTCGGCAGAGAGCTTCGATAAGGATCCTCGGTGCACTTGCCACGCTGCTCAAATGTATATGGTCTCCTGACTTGACGACCTTCACGGCTTCGTCGGCCGTAACGAATCTGATGTCTTTAAGCATGATTATGTGATTTTTTGTGCCCCAAAGATAATTATTTTTAATGATTATGTGGTATTGTACCTAAAGGGATCGACGGGCAGAGTTTTGACTGATTTACCGCCTGACGGTACCGAAAATGCATTAATTTGCTCTATTTCTGACACCGACAGGCAGATTATTAGCCGATTTAGTGCCTGACGGTCTATGTATATAAGTTTTATTGGTAATACATTTGATAATCATTTTATTTTTTTTAATAATTCGTACATTTGTCCCGTCCCTACGCCGATGTCCATTAATGGAACGGTCGGGTGGGATAGAAATATGAAAATGGCGTTTACTTGACGCTTTGTGTTTGGCAATCCGAAGGTCATGGATTGCGGGGCGGGTGACAAGTCAGATTCCCGCGCTTTTTTTATTTTTCTTGATCATTTATAATCAATTGTTTATCGGCTCATTCGGGAATCTGGGCTTCATTTTCTGTTGTTTCCGGGACATGGAATGCAGCTCGGATCCTCTGAGGCGTAATGTCTCAGAGGATTTATTTTGTCGATTTTTATGATGACAGGACGTAAAAACGCAAGTTTTTGCGTATGTTTGCCGTTTCGTGCGAAACTTGAAACTTGTCTTTCCGAGCAGAGGAATCTAAAACAATATATATGCATACAAGAGAAGAGAAACAGCAGGCATTCGGCCGCATACTCGATGTTCTGGACGAACTTCGGGAGAAATGTCCGTGGGACCGCAAGCAGACAAATGAGTCTCTCCGCCCTCAGACCATAGAGGAGGTATATGAACTCAGTGACGCCATACTCAAGGGTGAAGAAAAGGAACTTTCAAAGGAACTCGGTGATGTGCTTCTTCATGTGCTCTTCTACGCCAAGATCGGTGAAGAGAAGCAGCATTTTGATATAGTCGATGTCATCAACTTCCTGTGCGACAAGCTGATATATCGTCATCCCCATGTATTCTCTTCGGCTCAGGTCGGTGATGCCGAGGATGTAATAAAGCAGTGGGAGATGCTCAAGACCACGGAGAAGGACGGCAACAAGAGGGTTCTCTCTGGGGTTCCGGACGGACTTCCGCCGCTTCTGAAGGCATACCGCATGCAGGACAAGGCCCGTGGCGTCGGTTTTGACTGGGAATGCAAGGAACAGGTCTGGGACAAGGTGAAGGAGGAAATGGGAGAATATCAGGCGGAGCTTGACGCCATGGCTGCTGCGCAGAATGATGAGGAGCGTGCTGCCGCATACGGTCGCGCGGAGGAAGAATTAGGCGATTTCCTGTTTGCGACTGTCAATGCCGCAAGGCTTTACGGGCTGAATCCGGATACGGCCCTCGAGCGCACATGTGCCAAGTTCAAGCGCCGTTTCACGTATCTGGAAGAACATACCATCCGTCAGGGACGTAATCTCACAGACATGACTCTTGCCGAGATGGATGCCATCTGGGATGAAGGAAAAAGTCTGGGCCTGTGATGCTGTCATCCTTAGCGAAGTGGAAGAATCTAAAAAAGGAAAGATGATATACGATTGGCAGGAAAGAACCGGAATGCTCGTCGGTGAGGAAATGCTCGATCATTTCAGGAACTCTACCGTGGCTGTGATAGGTGTAGGCGGCGTAGGTGGCTATGCCGCGGAGATGATAGTCCGTGCCGGGATCGGCAGGCTCATCATTCTTGACAGTGATGATGTGTCGGTCAGCAACAAGAACCGTCAGCTTCTTGCCCTTGACTCCACTGTCGGCCGTCCGAAATGCGATGTGCTTGCGGAGAGACTGAAGGATATAAACCCGGAGTTGGACCTTGTTGTATTGAAAGAGTATCTTGAAGCAGAAAAGGCGGAGGAAGTGCTGGGGAACTATAAGATAGACTTCCTCGTCGATGCCATCGATACACTTTCTCCAAAGCTTCATCTGATAAAATATTGTATGGACAACGGCATTCCCCTTGTTTCGTCTATGGGAGCCGGAGCCAAGTTCGACGCCACGAAGGTACGCCTTGCCGATATATCCAAATCCTTCAACTGCCCTTTGGCATACATAGTGCGTAAGCGCTTGAGATACATGGGGATAAAGAAAGGATTCCTGGTCGTGTTCTCTGAAGAGCTGCCGGATAGGGCTTCCATAGTTCCATGCGAGGACCGCAATAAGAAATCTCAGGTCGGTACCATTTCCTATATACCGGCTGTTTTCGGCTGCGTCTGTGCTCAGGCTGTCGTTCAGGGACTTATGGAAAAATACAGATAATTTACTATATTTGCACGATTAAATTTTATATATGGCAGACAATTCACTTTTGGAGAAGGTTCTGGGCCTTCAGGAAAAATACGAGGCACTTCAGGCGCAGCTTGCTGACCCTGAGGTGATTGGAGATATGAAGAAATTCGTCCAGCTCAACAAGGAGTACAAGGAGCTGACTCCTATCATCGAAGCTGGAAACGAGTTCAAGAAGATTGTTGAGAACTACGAGATGGCTAAGGAAATCCTTGCTGTAGAGAAGGATGAAGACCTCAGGGAAATGGCGAAGGAAGAGATCGCGGAGATAGAACCGATGCTTCCTGAGTGGGAAGAGAAGATCAAGATCCTCCTTATTCCTGCCGATCCTCAGGACAGCAAGAATGCGATTCTTGAGATCCGTGGCGGTTCCGGAGGTGACGAGGCTGCCATCTTTGCCGGTGACCTGTTCCGTATGTACTCGAAATACATCGAGACCCGTGGCTGGAGACTTGAAATCACAAGTCAGGCTGAAGGAGCAGCCGGCGGTTTCAAGGAAATTGTCTGCAAGGTGTCCGGTGACGGGGTCTATGGAGTCCTCAAATACGAGTCCGGAGTTCATCGCGTGCAGCGCGTGCCTCAGACAGAGACTCAGGGACGCGTCCATACATCTGCCGCTTCTGTGGCAGTTCTCCCGGAGGCTGACGAATTCGATGTTGAGCTCAATATGAACGACATCCGTAAAGATACATTCTGCTCGTCCGGACCCGGAGGCCAGTCAGTCAACACGACTTATTCGGCTATCCGCCTCACCCATATCCCGACCGGTCTCGTGGTACAGTGTCAGGATGAGAAGTCTCAGCTCAAGAACTTTGACAAGGCTCTCGCCGAACTCCGTACCCGTCTCTATAATATGGAGTACGAGAAATATCT
>CAYXMV010000006.1:0-34538 GCA_964466235.1 uncultured Muribaculaceae bacterium
CACGAACCTGAGGTTTGCCCTTGTGAGCTTCTCGAGAGCCGCCTGATCGCCTTTACGGATCCTCTGGGCAAGCTCGACCTCTTCCTCGACTGTGATAAGTTCCTCCCGGCCTATCTCCTGAAGATACTTGTCAAGAGATGCACTCTCACGATTGGTAATCGATTTTGTAATCTTAAGCTGTCTCATCTATAATTAAAATTTAAACCTTCTATACTCCGAAGCCGAAGTAGCCTGTCCTTCCAGATGGTGTCACACCTTCAATGAACACGGTCCTCTTTGACTTCTTCACCACGTC
This sequence comes from uncultured Muribaculaceae bacterium, assembly GCA_964466235.1. GTDB lineage: Bacteria > Bacteroidota > Bacteroidia > Bacteroidales > UBA932 > Cryptobacteroides. The sequence goes on from CAYXMV010000006.1 coordinate 296, forward strand.
GATGACATCCTGAGGAGTCCTGACCGGGTGATCGTTCACATACTGGATGATGAATCCTTCAACAGCACCGGCCTCCTGCATCTTGCCCGGCCCGAGTTCCACGACTTCGACACCGTTCTTGATTCCGAGCTTCTTGAGGGTTTCTGCAGGCACCTCCTTGATCGATGATCCGTAGAATGCCACAGAACCGTCATCCGCGAGAGTTCCGTTCTCTTCCACCGCACCCTTGAAAGTCACGTCGAACTGCTTTTCCTTTCCGTCCCTGAGCACAGTTACAACAGCCTTGTCTCCAGGAGAGAATCTGCTGACAGCCTCCTGCACCGAAGCCGAGTTGGTTATCTTGGTGGAATCTATGACAACCAATACATCTCCGGACTTGATTCCGGCCTTGTCGGCTGCACTGTTTTTCGAAACCTCAACAATATATACGCCGTTTCTTGAAGAAAGTTTCAACTCCTCAGCAATTTTATCGTCGATAGGCTGCATCGTGATTCCGAGAAGAGCTCTCTGGACACTACCGAAATCTATGAGGTCATATACAATCTTCTTCACGATGTTCACCGGCACGGCAAACGAATATCCTGTGTATGAACCTGTCTGGGAATATATCGCGGTATTGATTCCGACAAGGCTGCCGTTCTTGTCCACGAGGGCTCCGCCACTGTTGCCCGGGTTGACGGCAGCATCTGTCTGGATGAAGGATTCAATCTTGAATTCACCCGTGTAGTTAGGCATTGAACGCCCCTTTGCACTGACGATGCCGGCGGTGATTGTTGACCTAAGGTCGTAAGGTGAGCCTATGGCTATCACCCATTCTCCGAGACGGAGCTTGTCCGAATTACCGAAAGGAATAACAGGGAGTCCGGAAGCATCGATCTTGAGCAGAGCCACGTCCGTCGCCGGATCGGTGCCTACAAGTGTTGCAGGATATGTCTGATTGTTATTGAGAGTAACCTCGATCTTCGTTGCTCCGTCGATCACATGGTTGTTGGTGACTATATATCCGTCTTCACGGATGATCACTCCTGAACCGCTTCCGACCCTTTCACGCTGCTGAGGTGCGCCTCCCTGAGGAAATCCGAAGAAATAATCGAAGATGGAGCTTGGAGCCTGCTGCATGGTCTGAGTAGAGGTCACCTTCACATATACAACCGCATCCACTGCAGACTCTGCCGCATAAGTGAAATCCGGCCAGTCATCATGCATGAGGTTGACCGTACGGAACTGCGCGGCTCCGCCGCCGTCCTGTATAATTTCAACGCGGCCCGTTCCGGCCATCTTCACAACTGCATAAGAAGTCAGCCCTCCGACAAGAGCGGAAAGCAGAACGATTAAAATACCTTTTTTCATACTATCTGTAATAATTTTATATTTCGGTTAACAATTTTTGTCCTGTCGTATGATTTTTGCTGACAAAACGTCATCGGAAAAATCCGGATTGATTTTTTCAAATAATATGCCATCGGCTTCAGAAAAATTTTCTATATTTGTTGACTTATTATGCCGTAGTGGGCTTGGCACCATTCGGAAATACAGAAAAATATTTAAAACGAGATAATTATGAAACTTATCATTTCAAGTTCTGAGCTGCTCAGAGGAGTAATGGCGGTAGCAAAGGCCATTCCTGCAAAGTCACCTCTTCCAATCCTTGAGAACTTCCTGTTCGACCTCAAGGGAAATGTCCTCGAGATCACCGCTTCGGACTCGGAGCTCACCCTCAAGACACAGGTGGAAGTTGAAAGCACCGCAGAAGAAGGTAAGATCGCAGTACCTGCAAAACATGTCATGGACCTTCTGAAGGAGCTTCCTGACCAACCTCTTACAATCAGCACATCAAGCGACAGCTCATTCGTTTGCAGCTGGGCAAGCGGAGAGTCAACGCTTCCATACTTCCCTGCAGAGGACTACCCTGAGATAACAGCGACTGATGACACAGCAGTGACTCTTCAGTTCCCGGCACAGAGCCTTGTTGACGGAATATCAAGCACGATCTATGCGACTGCAGACGACGAGATCCGTCCTGCGATGAACGGTATCCTCTTCGATATCGATCTTGCATCGACCACACTCGTGGCATCTGACTCACACAAGCTCATCTGCTACACGACAGCAGACGTGAAGGCTTCGGAAAAGGCTTCGTTCATTCTCCACAAGAAGCCGGCCGCAATCCTCAAGGTCATCATCGGCAAGGATACTGAAGTGGTTGACATCGCATTCGACTCGAAGAATGCCGTATTCAAGTTCGGCCAGACAATGGTGATCTGCCGTCTTGTCGTAGGCAAATATCCTAAATACCGCGATGTGATCCCGCAGAACAACTCCAATATCCTCCGCATCAACAGAGCACAGCTCCTCAACACAGTGCGCCGTGTGTCCGTTTGCTCGAACAAGGCATCGAACCACATCAAGTTCGACCTCAAGAGCGGAAGCCTCATGGTATCCGCTCAGGACCTCGGGTTCTCCATCGCGGCTCATGAGACCATGCAGTGCCAGTATGACGGCGAAGACCTCACCATCGGATTCAAGTCTCCTTTCATCATAGAAATCCTCTCGAACATGACTTGCGGAGAACTCGTGATGAAATTCCTTGACAGCAAGAGAGCAGCCCTCGTGGTTCCTGCAGAGACAGAGGAAGAGAGCGAGAAGATCTGTGGAATCATAATGCCTATCATGATTTCTTGAGGCTGAGGCTTCGAAATCAGACTTTCCATACCACACTTGAATCCCCTCCCATCGAGGGGACTTACTTTGATAAATCATGGAACTGAATCTTAAGAAACCACTATTATTTTTTGACATAGAAAGCACAGGGCTCAATATCGCTTCAGACTCGATAATCGAGCTCTGTTTCGTGAAGATACTCCCGAACAACGAACAGAAGATAAAGACCTGGAGGGTAAGACCTTGGGATTACGAAAGAAACTGCCAGAAACCTATCAATCCATCCGCTCAGGCAGTCCACGGCATATCGGACTCCGACCTTACCGGGTGCCCTACATTCAGTCAGATCGCCGATGAGGTGGTCGGATGGATTTCGGACAGCGACCTTGCCGGCTTCAACTCGGCGAAATTCGATCTCCCTCTCCTTGCCGAAGAGATCGAGAGGGTGCGCCGCTGGGAGAAACGTGAACTTCCGGTCAATCTTCATGACATGAAGATGGTTGACGTGCAGAATATCTTCCATGCCATGGAGCCACGCACACTGAAGGCGGCATATCTATTCTACTGCGGACTGGAACTCGAGAACGCACATGCAGCAGAAGCGGACACACTCGCCACATACGAAGTGCTCAAGGGGCAGTTAGACAAGTATGCCGGTGACCCTCGCATAGAGAATGACGTCGAGAAGCTTGCGAAGTTCTCAACCAAACAGAGGACTGTTGACTACGCCGGCCGCCTGATCCTCAATGACAAGGACGAGCCTGTAGTAAGCTTCGGAAAGCATAAGGGCAAGACTGCGAGAGAAGTATATTTCTCTGAACCGTCTTATTTCGCATGGATAGACAACGGAGACTTCACTCTCGACACAAAGAGACAGTTCGCCATTCTGAAGGCGCAGTTCGAGGCTGAGAAGAGAGCCGCAATGCCGCAGAAAAATGCACCGATACCACGAACAAAGGGATATACTCCATTCGAAGGACTCGGCGACCTTTTCTCACAGAGCGAAGAATAAGATGAACATCATCGTACTACCATACGGCGGCGGATCATGTTACTGCCGTCCTGACACGACTTGGGAGAGAGAAAGCAAGGACTTCTACTCTCCCGAGTGTGCTGATGCCCTTTACTGGACTCCTGTAGTATTTGCACGCATCTGCAAGGCCGGTAAATGCATAGGTGAAAAATTCGTTTCAAGATACTATGATGCCGTCGGATTCGGTATCCTATTATATATAGGTGATAAGAAGGCACCTTTAGAGATAGCGTATGCATCCTGTGCTGACCATACCTCCCTGCTCCCCATGCCGCTCTATAACCCGGTTGTACTTGATAATCCTGATAATGATTTTGAGGTCATCGGGAATGATGTGAAAATCTGGGGACTTCTCGAATCCGCTCAGAATGACAGCAGGAAACTGCTGGAATCTGTGATATGCCGGTCCTCGAAACTGACTTCACTCAGAATCGGAGATTTCGTGGCAGCAGAACTTGCTCCTGTCAGGATGCTTGTTTCCCGGGAAAAGGGAAGTTTCGGACTCAGGGCCAGTTATTGTGAGAACGATCTTTTTGATGTGAAGATTGTCTTTTAGTCAACTGATTTGAAATAGTATAGAGATTTCTCGACTTCGCTCGAAATGACAGAGTCCCTCGAAATGGCAGGGTCCTTCGAAATGACAGAGGAGTCATTCTCAAATATTCGCAGCAAGTCATGCAGGACAAGGTCCGGGCGGACAGCACCGCTTTCCCAGAAATCATTTCCACCCTCGGGAGTTGTCCTGAGGGTGTTGTTGTATATCGGAAGCCCGTTCTTCAGGGGACCGAATGAGGAAAAGAGCTGATGAATGGAAGAAAGCTCTGCACGAGTGTCGCAATGTCCTGGGTTCAGCCATATATCAGCCTCCTGAGAGAGCAGATAGGCCTTTTCCATGGATATTACATCCGAAGCCGTCTCTCCATCGGCAGCACCGAGAACCTCGCCGCCGGCATCTCTGACGAGATTAGCCATATAACTTTCATTTCCAGGCACATACCACGCATCACCGTATGGAATATTCATCAGTACCCTCTTTTTTTCTTCCTTCCGGACGGTAGCCTTAAGGGCTTCATAGCTTCCTGCTATGTCATCAAATACTGAATCGGCCTTTTCCCGGCATCCTGTCAAAGCACCGAAAAGTCTCATATACTCGGCACGGGCAAGAGGATGAGCTTCGAGATGGTCATGAAGGACAAGTACCGGCACCCCCATGCTGCGTAGCCTCATGATATACGGCGGTTCGGCAGATGAGACGGTATAAGTAACGAGAAGATCGGGATTCAATGAGATAATGCGTTCATAATCAAGTGACATTTCATAGCCAACATCGTATATAGTTGCCATGGAGGCACGTGAGCGTATCTCGGTATCGGTTATGTAGCGAAGGCCTGATACAGCTGTGATTACCGAATCCATACCTATTTCCGAAAGACATGCCACATATGATGAGGACATACATATAATATTATCCAAAGACTTGTCTATCAACAACGTATCGCATTTTCCACCGTGAGGCGGGATAATGATTACGGCAGATTTCCCAAGTCCGTCGGCATCCGTAATATCGACAATATCGAAATGACGGGCATAACGGCAGGAGGATTCGTATTCTGAGGGCAGAGACTGACGGCACCCGGAAAGAAGAAGCAGCGCAGCAGACGCGATGGAAAGCATCCTGACAAATATGAGGGTCACTTGATTCATAAATGCAAAGATAGTTATTTATTGGCATTCGATTTGAAAAGCGGGAAATTCTGAATTCGGAACGGACACACTTAACAGATAATATCCATGAAGAAAAACAATCCCCAGAGCCTTGACGGTGACATCCGTCGCAGACTCACCTCTGAAAACGGCCGCCCCGTAGCCGACAACCAGAACATCCAGACAGCAGGACGCCCCGGTCCGGTGACGATGCAGGATCCGTGGTTCATTGAAAAGCTTGCACATTTCGACCGGGAGGTGATTCCGGAAAGAAGAATGCATGCGAAAGGTGCCGGAGCATACGGAACATTCACTGTCACCCATGACATCACAAAATGGACAAGGGCATCAATATTCTCCAAGATAGGCAAAAAGACAGACTGTTTCGTGAGATTCTCTACAGTCGCAGGAGAAAGAGGCGCCGCTGATGCCGAAAGGGACATACGAGGATTCGCAATGAAGTTCTATACCGACACCGGCAACTGGGATCTCGTCGGGAACAACACACCTGTCTTTTTCCTGCGTGATCCGCTCAAGTTTCCTGACCTCAATCATGCCATCAAGAGGGATCCGAGGACAGGAATGAGAAGCGCACGGAACAACTGGGATTTCTGGACCCTTCTACCCGAGGCCCTTCATCAGGTGACTATAACGATGAGTCCGCGAGGGATTCCGCTCTCATACCGGCACATGCACGGTTTCGGAAGCCACACATTCAGTTTCATCAACAAGGATAATGTCAGGACGTGGGTGAAGTTCCATTTAAGAAGTGAGCAGGGAATCAAGAACATGACGGACGAGGAAGCGGCCGCTGTCATCGCTCAGGACAGGGAATCACATCAGAGAGACCTGTATGAGGCAATCGAACGCGGAGACTATCCACGCTGGAAACTCCAGATACAGCTGATGACAGAGGAACAGGCTAAGAGCTATGAAGTGAATCCTTTCGATCTTACAAAGGTATGGTACCATAAGGATTTTCCTCTGATGGATGTAGGAATACTTGAACTGAACCGCAATCCGGAGAATTTCTTTGCCGAGGTGGAACAGGCTGCATTCAATCCTATGAACGTGATAGACGGCATCGGGTTTTCGCCGGACAAGATGCTTCAGGGACGTCTGTTCTCGTACGGTGACGCTCAGAGATACAGGCTCGGAGTGAACCACAATCTAATTCCTGTCAACAGGCCGCGCTGTCCGTTTCACTCATATCACAGGGACGGCCAGATGCGTACGGATGACAATTATGGAGGCACGGTGCCATACGAACCGAACAGTTTCGGCGAATGGATGGACAATCCACGTCTTAAAGAACCGCCTATGGACGGAGGACCGGCATATAATTATGATGAAAGGGAATGGGACGATGACTATTACACCCAGCCGGGGAAACTTTGGAGGCTCATGTCGGAACAAGACCGTAAGATCACATGCGAAAACACTGCCCGCGCAATGGGCGACAGCCCCCTTTTCATAAAGCAGAGACATGTCAGGAACTGTTATCTCGCCGATCCCGGATATGGCGAAGGATTGGCCATAGCCTTAGGAATAGATCTGGGAAACGCATTGATTACTCCCGATCCTGCTGAAACTCACGAATTTTATTATTAAATTCGCAGAATAAACACAGATGATTATGAAAAAGATGTACAGAATGGCGGCTATGGCCGCTATAGCGATGCTCTCATTGGCCGCATGCGGGAATGCCGGAGCAAAAAACGACAAGAAGAGTACCGATGTAAAGCCTAAGGCTGTCGTCGCCCTCAACACTGAACAGTTCAATGCAAAGGTCTATGACATGAGCAAGGACAATCTCCTGTATCTCGGAGACAAACCGGCCATCGTTGACTTCACGGCAACCTGGTGCGGCCCATGCCAGAGGATTGCGCCGATACTTGAAGAACTCGCAAAGGAATATGAAGGAAAGGTCGTGATCTATAAGGTGGATGTGGATGAGAACAAGGCTCTCGCACAGTCATTCAATGTAAGTTCCATCCCAGCTGTGATGTTCATTCCTCTTGAAGGAGAACCCGTGATGACGGTAGGTTCACGCGACAAGGCTAAGTTCCAGAGCGAGATCGACACGATTCTTTTAGGGAAATAGAATCCCTGATGTTCTTTACAGTCACAGTCTGCGACTCGGGCTGTTTCAGCAAGTAAGTAGAAATCCCTTATAATCAAGCGATTATAAGGGATCTTTATTGAGCCACCTATGGGATTCGAACCCACGACCTTCGCGTTACGAATGCGATGCTCTACCGACTAAGCTAAAGTGGCAACCGAAACTCCTTTTTGCAAAGGGACTGCAAATATAGATATTTTTCTATAATTTTGTGCAGGAAAAATTGATTTTATAGAGACGGTATGGCTGGCAACATTACAGATATTCTTATTATAGGGGGCGGAGCTGCAGGACTTATGGCAGCTGTGGGTGCTGCGGAAACACTTGGAGGGAAAGGACGTATAATCCTTCTGGAGAAGATGGGCAGACCTGGACGGAAGATAATGATTACCGGGAAGGGAAGATGCAACTTCACCAATGTGAAGCCGTGGAATGAATTTTCCGGACATATACATCCTAAGCCTGGTTTTCTGAAGCATTCTTTTTATAATCTCACTTCTGAGGGAATGATTTCATTTCTGGAAAGTCACGGACTCGAAACCGTCGTGGAAAGGGGTGACAGGGCTTTTCCGGCCTCTCATCTTGCCTCCGATGTCATAGACACTCTGCTGAAGGCTGCCGTCGATGCGGGAGTCGAGGTTATATGCGGGAAGGCTGTCAGAGATATTTCTCCACTCGCTGCCTCTGGCAGTAATGACTGCACGGCTCATGATCCGAAGGGGGGCACAGCCGGGGACAGAAGCCAGTTCACAGTCGGGTGCACTGACAGATCGATATATTCATGCAGGAAACTCATCATCTGCACAGGAGGCCTCTCCTACCCTAAGACGGGATCGACCGGAGACGGTTACGGATGGGTGCGGGAAATGGGCCATACCATAAGACCTCTTTTCCCATCATTGACGGCTATCGTGCCCGCGACATATAAGGAAACACCTGTCCGAAGCGAGGGGAAAGGGCATATAGACAGAAGCACACCGCTTACCGAAACAGGCCGGTCCCTATGCGGGAATCAGCTTAAGAATGTTGGACTGAGCATCTTCATCGACGGTAATGAGGCCCAGAATGAATTCGGAGACCTCGACTTCACGGATGGAGGAATCGAGGGGCCTATCGGATTCAAGGTCAGCCGGAAGTGCGTGAATGCAATCATCAACGGCTCCAAGGTAACGGCTGTCATAGACCTGAAACCGGCAGTGGAAATCGAGAATCTGAATATACGTATAGGAATGCTCTGGGACGAGATTTCAAAAGACAGGAAAAGTTCGGGCAAACCATATAAGGAGCGTTTCAGGATTCTGCTGACGAAAGTGCTGCCGATGTCGCTGATACAGGCCTTCATGAGACTCAATCCTGATGCCGACCACAAGAGCTTAGGTAAGGCTCTCAAAGGATGGAGGATGGAGATAGCCGGTTATGTCGGGTATGAAAGATGCGTGGTCACCGCAGGAGGCGTATCGCTTGATGAAATCACTGCAAAGACACTGGAATCCAAGCTTATGCCGGGCCTTTATCTTGCCGGTGAGATCCTTGACATCGACGCCGATACAGGAGGATATAATCTTCAGACGGCCTTTTCCACCGGGTATCTTGCCGGGATTTCTGCCGGTAAATCTCTTTGACTATGCCCGGAATAAGGAGATCAGATGACGCCTGAACCGAGCATTTCGACAGAAGTGTCACCCACACCTGTAGCGAGAGCTCCCTCTACCGGTACATACCAGGCTGCAAACTGCCCCGGAGTCATTCCGCGCTGAGGCTCGTCAAAAAGTATGTAAAGACCGTTGGAGCGCATGATGAGCGTCGCATCCTGAAGCGGCTGACGGTAGCGGATACGCACTTTATAGCGGCGCATCTCCCCTACCCTCATCTGAAGGTCGGTGCGTATCCAATGAATCTCCGAAGGATCGATACGCAGACAACTGCGCGAAAGTCCCTTGTGAGTATGACCTTCACCTACATATATGATATTCTTCTGAATATCCGTATCTATCACAAAGACAGAATCCTTATGTCCTCCTACATTGAGGCCCTTACGCTGGCCTATGGTATAGAACTGAGCACCGTCATGGGTCCCGATGATCTTCCCGAAGGGATTATTCTTGTAACGGACCTTCTTAATATGCCTTCTGCCGCTGCGATAGGTCTCAGACTCGAATCGGATATCATAACGCACCGGCTGCGAGAGTCTGGAAAGATCATCGTCGGACAATAATGCAATCTTTTCCATCGAATATGGACAGCCTGAAGAAACAACAGGCACAGCCTTGTCCTCAGATACATAATCAGTTATCATCTTCACTCCGTCTGCATCATCAGCGAGGAGGGATTCCAGTGCTGAACGGATGAAGGCATACTGTTCATTCCCGGCATAATAATCATCATATACCTCAACAATATCGCCAGTGGAAGGTTTGAGCTTCTGCTGAAGGAAAGTCGGCAGGTCAACTTTTCCGACAAAGCATATGCCCTGAGAATCCTTCTTGTCTGCCGAAGGAAGGTCTGCTTCATGCGCCAGCCGCCTCACTTCCGGCTTCAGGATGTCACCTATAGGGAACAGAGCCTGAGAGAGCTGGTCCTGAGAAAGCTGACACAGGAAATAGCTCTGGTCCTTGTTCGGGTCGGCACCTGCAAGTATCCTGTGGACTTCCCTGCCTTCCGGATCAATAAAGGTATCCTTTCTGCAGTAATGACCCGTGGCGACATAATCTGCACCGAGTTTCTCAGCGCATTTCAGAAAAGCGTCAAACTTGATCTCTCTGTTGCAGAGGACATCAGGATTAGGCGTGCGGCCTTTCTCATATTCATCAAACATATAATCGACCACCCTCTGACGATACTCCTTGCTGAGATCGACGAAATAGAATGGGATGCCTATCCTGCGCGCGACCATTTCGGCCACGAACCTGTCTTCCTCCCACTCGCAGTCTCCGTGAAGGGTTGTGGAAGCATCATGCCAGTTCTGCATGAAAAGTCCGAACACATCATACCCGGCCTTCTTGAGAAGCAGGGCAGCCACACTGGAATCGACTCCTCCCGAGAGCCCCACACACACTTTTATGTCTGATCTATCCTTATTCACAATTCGAAAATTTGCCCAAAGATACCAATTATTCTCATTCCGTAAAACAAATCAGTGGTCAGCAGGATTGTCTGCTGACCACTGACTTGTTCATTATTTAAGACATCTATTGATTTAATGTCGGCACAAAAAGAGTGTCATCTGCAGACGGAACGAATACGTAGTCGCAGTCGCTGGCAATAAGCGCATCATTCATAGCATCCATCACATCATCTGTAACTGCCCAGCCAGAAATGCCGAATCCGTTGTCCGAGACACAACTTCCACCCCAATAGCAAGCCTTTATAGCATCTGTCGATTCCAGATTGTCATTCCACTCCAATCCAGCTATAGCTCCGACATGAGAAAATGTATCCTGATTATATTCTGTTCCATTAATCAGAACCGCCCCGACATTATAACATCCGGTTATCACCCCTTTCAAAGTACCGACCAGTCCTCCGGCAGGGTTGGAAGTAGCACCAGTCGTTACTCCCGCTGCATTAATAGTTCCTGTATTATAAGATGCATAGATTGCGGCTGTCCCTACATCATTACCCAATAGACCTCCGACATTATAATCTCCTGTAATACTGCCTGTATTTGCACAAGCTTCCACCGTAGTAGCGCCTTGAGAATAGCCCACAATTCCTCCGACCCAATCACAATTCTCACCTATAATCTCACCGTTATTTGTACATCCAGTTATCTGAGTTCCGTTGCTCGTGCCAACAATACCGCCTATATTTCTATATGTACCGGTTATTTTGACATTTGAGACACAAGCATCTATTAAAGAATTTCCATTATCACAAGCCACTATACCAGCAGTGACCAATGCATTCACAATTTCTCCTGATACAATAAGATTACTGATTATTGCATTCTCTGTAGCCTGGAATAATGCCACATACATAGACTGACTCCCAGCATCTGTATCATGTACGTAACTTAAACCTGTAATTGAATGTCCCTGACCAACATAAGTACCCGAGAAGGCAGCGCCCACATGACCATACTTACCTATGGGAGTAAAATTAGTTTGCCCATTTCCTGCAACATGACTTATGTAAAATTTTTCTACAGAAGAGAAGTCAAGATCTTCTGTCTGCATATAAGTCGCACTTGTAAAGGTCTTGCTGGTATTATCTGCGGGGTCCACGTAGGTCTTTCCGTCATTTATCAATGCTGTCATATTATTCAGATCGTCAACAGAACCAATATAGAACCACTGATTAGTTACACTATAATCTAGTCCTTCTATATCAACGATCTCTTCATCTAAATTATCGTCATCACCACTGTCTGTTCCTCCCTGCAAGTTCTCATTCGCAGGGTTGTCAGAGTCCTCATCATCAGCAGGAATCCATTCAATAACCTCTACATCGAACTTCACGGTAGTCATGCCAAGAATCATGTTAATGTTATACTGCTTACCCTGCTCGAAGTTGATCGATGTGATGGCCTCAGCAGAAGTTATCTTGTTTTCTACAATCACATTACCGTCCGAAAGAGCATCGTCTTCAGTTATAACATCGTACTCGATATAAATCTTGAAACCGTCGGCAGTAAGGTCCTGAGGGATTATCATCAAATAGGACTCATCATTGAGAAGTTCATTAAGCTGATCTGAGTTGCTGTCGTCAAGGACAAACTCACCACTATCATCGACGATGAAATGCTCAGCAGCAGTGAACTCGAAACGCTGACCAGAGTTCTGTCCGGACCAGCTGCCATCCATGAGGCTGAGAGTACCATCTGTATAGAACGGTCCGTTGCCGTCTGCAAGCCAACCTTCGGTATCTTCATAAGTATCGTTGCCGCCCATGAGCACAACCTTCTTCACCTTGATTATAGTCTCGGGAGCAAGTACATCAGAGTCAAGCAGACCGTCTGCAGTATCATCTTCCACCATATCGACAAGAGCACCAACCTTGAAACTTATTTTAGAAAGAGCGTGCTTGAACAATAAGGTCACCTTATCGTCAACGGCTTGCTTTTCAAGGTCGATAGTATTATATCCGCTCTCGCTGCTGTCGCTCCAAAGGAGATCGACTTGCTCCTTGACCTCGTTGGCAACTACATAGGTCAGGTCTGTGCCCGCAATGGTGATATTCTGATTGGTATTGCCATCCGCATCGGTCATATGAGGAGCATACGCCACGAAGCTGACCATATCCCCAGGATTGTTAGGCCAATATTTCAATGGACTGTATGACCACATAGTACCGTCATGTACAATGCGGGTGTTGTTCATGAAAACATCATAATCAGCAATCGCTGCAGCATCAAAAGGAGTGAGACCTGTGTACCATGCGTTCACACCGAATCCCTCACTCTTGAGGGTCTCGGAAGTAATCACAGTCGCACGGGTCGTTACGCTGCGGCCGAGATAGGTACCGAATTCGACAGCGCCTGCCTCTGAATGCTTGCCACTGTCAAGAACCTCATCCTGAATACAGCCCGTCATGGCTGTGGCTGCAAGGACCAATATCGTTAGTATCTTTTTCATTGCTATTTTATTTTACGTTTGTATTTTCAGTCATAAATATCATCAAAGCGCCACGAGAACATACGGAAAAGCGTCCTTAGTCGCCTCATCTGTATTCTCTACATATTGATAATCATATTCGGCATTCTGTATGGCTGTATTCATTTCTGCAACAGCTGATTCCCATGTGACAGCTAATTCATCGATCTTTTCACTTCCATCATCACTAAACCCTGGGGCAAACTCAGATGAATAATAATTTGCATCACTTGCACCATCTGTAATGTTGCAAATCGGATATGCTATACTGCTTTCACTACTAACAGAGAATTCTGCAGTCGTATAACAACCATAAACGCATGCATTTTCTACATTGGAATAACTCGCAATACCCGCAATCGCCTGATACTCAGCGCTACTACCAATAATTTCCCCAGAGCTATAACAACCTATAATCGTTCCTTGATTATATCCTATCAAAGCACCAGAATATATATATTGCGAACTTAATGTTACATTTGCCCAGCATCCAATCATGATTCCGTCATTACCGCTTGCCAATGGTCCTGAATATTGGGAACTAGAAGCCTCGAGAACGCCGTCATAAGAGCATGAAATCATTACACCGGTTCCTTCATTATGGCTGACGAGAACTCCATAATACTGCAGCTTGGCCGATGCGTTTGTCAGATGAACATCCTTCACTGTTCCATAATTTCGGCCAAAAATTGAATAACACGTCTCTAATTTAAGATTGTCCATAGCATATCCACCTCCATCATAAGTTCCATAAAATTCATTTAGAGATACTGATGATCCTATCTCTGAACCCGTCAAATCCAAATCATTCATCTGAAGGTAGCTGGCATGAGTATATGCGGCATTACTTAAATTGATGAGTTCAACCATCTTGACAAACTGCTCTACAGTCCTTATCTTGTAAGGATTCTCAGAAGTACCATCACCTTCAAAACCGTCTTCATTGACCTGTGCACCCATATTCTCTGGCAGATACTCATCAGTATCGGCAGGATCACCGTCTATCCAGTCTTTAACCACCACATCAAATTTCACGCTCGTCATGCCAAGATATATGTTCAGGGTATATGCCTTGCCTGACTCGAAATCAGTAGTCAGAGCTACATCTGAGAGAATGCAGTTGGTGACAGTGGAATTATCCTCTTCTCCTTGAACATTCGTACCTGTAGTCACGACATCGTACTCTACATAGACCTTGTAGCCGTCCGGATACTCTGTCGTGAAATCCTGAGGGATGATCATGATGTAGGAATCATCGGCATTCAGGGGCTGAAGAATGGTTGCATCAGTACCGGCCAATTGGAATACAGGTTCACCGGCTGCGTCTGTCGTGGTATTGGTGAAATGTCTGTCTGCAGTCAGAGTGAAATACTGGCCTTCAGAAGCGTCATCAGGAAGTTTCACATCCCATGCTGCGGGGACTGTTTCATCTGCCTCAGCAGCTGTAAAGTTGTAAAGGTCAAGGGTTCCGCCAGTGTAGAATACGCCCTCTGGAGTCACTGTGTTGTCTGCAGCGTAATCCGTGGTTCCATTGACAAGCATCACCTTCTTTACATTGATTACTGTATTAGCATCCAGTTCTTGTGAAACACTGCCTTCATTCGTACGGACATCATCAATGAAAGCAGCCACATTGAAACCGATACGTGAGAGAGCGTGCTTGAACGTAAAGAGCACCTTGTAATCAACGGATGGCTTCAGCATGTCCTCATTCTCTGGATTATCGCTCCAAAGAAGGTCAATCTGATCCGTTACTTCATTCTTCACTGTGAAGTCTATTGTCTGAGAAATAGCTGTGGCAGCTCCGCCAGAGAGGACCGAATAGTCATCACTATATGGAGCATAAGCAAGGAATGTAAGTTTATCGCCTTCGTTGTTCGGCCAATACTTCAGAGGAGTATAAGACCACATGGATCCGTCATGGGACACACATGTATTGACCATGAAATCATAGTCATAGACATCTGAGCTATAGCCTTCACTATACTCATCCTGCCCTGTGTACCAGGCCATTACACCAAAGCCCTCGCTTTCGAGAGTTTCGGAGGTCACTACGGTAGCACGAGTCGCGGCACTGCGGCCGAGATATGTACCGAATTCTACGGCATCTGTGCCTGAGGTGCGGCCGCTGTCCAGCACCTCGTCCTGAATACAGCCGGTCAATACAACAGCTGTACAGGCCAATGTAATAAGGATTCTTTTCATTTAGAAACTATTTAAAAAGTTGTTGATAAATTTTGTTCATATCAGTCATTCGTTTGCCGGAAGATCTTCATCTACAGATACCGCCGGATTACCGTTTTCCTCATCCACCCAGTCATTGACCACCACATCAAATCCGGAACTTGTCATGCCGAGGATAAGATTGAGGTTGTACGCCTTACCCGACATGAAATCTATTGACAGAGCGACATCCGAAGTAATCCTGTTGGTGATTGTACTGCTGTCATTATAATCTTCCGTAGCATCGGGATCCGTCGTCACCACATCATATTCCATATATACCTTGAACTCGGTACCACCGTCTCCATTGTTCGGAATTATCATAAGACATGACTCCGGGTTGAGAAGCGTCTGGGGTTCGCTCGAATTGGTATTGTCGAGTATAAGAGCCGTTTCATCCACGAAATGAGCAGATGTGAAGAGAAAACGCTGTCCGGGAGTCTTGTCAGACCATAGGCCACTGACAAGATCGAGTATGCCGCCGGTATAAAAAGGCCCGCCTGCGGTCAGCCAGCCATCTGTTTCGTAATAGGCATCATCAGCTGCCATCAGAGCAACTTTCCGGACGAATATCTCCGTATTCTCATCCAGCACAATGTTTCCCGCCTCCACTTCATCAACAGCAGCCTCTACCGAGAAGGTAATCTTAGCGAGAGCATGTTTAAAATAAAACGTAACCACCTCACCCACAGCCTGTTTCTCCATATCGACAGTATTATGTGCATCACTTTCGCTGCTGTCACTCCAGAGAAGGTCAACCTGCTCCTTCACCTCATTGGGAACAGTATAGGCAACCGTGGTACCATCGACCGTAATATTCTCATTCCTGACGACATTGCCTTCCGCGTCTGTAACCATATTGTATGGAGCATACGCCACAAAACTGACCTTGTCGCCAGGGTTATCGGGCCAATATTTCAAAGGGCTGTATGTCCATCCTGCATCATCATATACACGGGTATTGTTCATGAAGTTCGGTTCAGGATTTCCAACCACAAACTCATCAAAAGGTATGATCCCAGAATACCATGCATTTACTCCAAAGCCGCCGCTCCCCATATTATTATTGTCTATGGCTGCCGCACGGGTCTCGGCACTGCGGCCGAGGTATGTTCCGAAAGTCACCGCCTCTGCGGCTTCACTTTCCGAAGGTGCGAGAAGAATGTCCTGCCAGCAGCCGCACAAAGCCATCTGCGCAGCAACGGCAAGGAATAGTTTTATGACAATATTTACGATCATATCGATTGATTCATAATCATTACACATATCAAAGTCCTACATCCTGATTTATCTCTTCTCCCCAATCTTCCACAATGGCATCGAAACCGCTTGCCGTGTCGTCATAAACATGTTCGACATCAGGCAGTATTCCGGGCAGAGTCAGATCCAGATGAAGATGCATCGGGTCATTCTCACGTGTCTTGTATAGGAAGAGGTCGCCCACATCGAATGTATGCTCTATCAGCGTCTTGTTGTCAGCCAGAAGCAGAGTCAGATGAAGTTTATTGTCAGCCGGGAGACCTTCATGACCATGCGGGAGACCGAAGCATGTGATCTCGGAGACAATTCTTCCGGTCTGCCCTCCATCTGCGTTGTCCTTCCTGTCGGCAACGATCCATGACTCGAGAAGATGAGTCACTTCCTCATCGTGATATGTCCCGCTGACCGGACGGTAGCCGTCCGACATGCCGGTTATGGCTGCCCTTCCTGCACGATAGTTCTGTATGCCGTCTATACTTATAGAGACATGGAGAGTATATATTATATTCAAAGGGGTAAGAGTGATCAAGGCATCATCCTCAGCTCCGGATTTGGTCAGATGGTCATCGACAACGACAGTATCCAGCATCTCCGGAGTGATTTCCGCTTCCTGCAGGTCGAATGCAAGCCATTCGGCGTGTGCACCGAGTCTCTCGCTCTCCGCCGGCTGATACCACTTGGACCGGCGTTCGTCTGTACGCAGCCGCGCCCCGTCAGCCGATTCCATGTCATGAAACGTAACGGAACCGAATTCTGAAGGGCTCTGATTGTGAACCATAATCCTGTATCGGGAAGGCTGAAGACGCACATAGACATGGGAAGTGGTGTTGGACATTACTCTGACCGTCTCCATGTCCGGATCCTCGGGGTAGAAGAAAAGAGACATGCCGGTAGGCTCCTCCTGCCCGAACTTCGACCAATCGACATTCACCCTGATCAAGTCGGCATGCTCGTGAAGGTAGCACAGCGCCTTGTGTTCACAGGCTGTCGGCATAAGAAGAGTCAGGACAGCCCCTATTATGAGAATCATCCTTTTCATCTTCTCCCTCCTTTTTTCCTTGAATCCTTGCCACCGATCATCCACACTATGGAAATCTCCATCTTAGTAGGTCCTGTCCATCGGCGCAGTCTGGTCGCCTGCCATACATAACAGTCATCTATCGGAAGATATTCCTTATATATTCCTTGAAGGTATCCGACACCTATATTGAAATCGAGATTACAGTTCGGTCCGACAGGAAGCGCATAGCCGTATTCGATGCCTCCGGCATAACTCCACTTGTCTCCGAGAATGCCTCGGGCTCCAAGTTCGAAGTCGTATGTGACCATCTGGCCATAGACACCGATATGATGTCCGGTAAGAGGACGGCCTTCCCGGCCTCCGAACCACCGTCTGAGAGCTACATCTCCTCCATAAGTCCGCCAATACCAATGTATTCGGTCGGAATGCCACCATGAATACATCCAATTGGCAGCGAGGGACCACTTATCGCCAAGCGGAAATTCAATTCCTATATTAGGTACGGCTGCCGCATCATACAGGAGATTGGTCTTGATCCCTATCCTGTACGGACAGCATCTGTTTATGATTACCGTATCCCTGATATATACCGTGTCCCTGACAAAGACGGTATCGGTTCTTGCGACGGCTACAGCCTGAGTGGCGACTTCCACATCATAGTCAACACGGGCCGCCGACTGTCTCAGTTCAGGAAAGATGTTGTCAAGCATCCAACGCCATGGATAGCCTCCGTGCAGGCGCTGAAGCTGAAGTTTTCTACCATCTGTTATCGCCCCCCCCAGACCGATCCAGAGAGGAGTATGCTGGAGAATGTTCAGGACATCATCCCTATATGGTACGTCATATCTCTGCCTGACAAGCCGTTCCAATCCTTCCCAGTCCGTACCTACGGACTTTATGACGAACATTTCTTCTGGGAGAGGGCTGTGCTTTAAAAGATAATCCTTTATGGCTTCCGCTCTCTTCTCGGAAAGCCAGGCATTATGAGTGGAAGTACCTTCCGGAGAAGCACCGGAGGTGATCGAAATCCTGTGTGTCTTGTGGCCAGGCACCCGATAAAGTGCAATTATACGGTCGATGAAGTCGTCAAGAATGGCCTGATTGAACATATAGTCCTCTTCCAGCACCACGGAGCCCTGCTTGAAAAAGATCTGGACAGTATCACGCGAAATCTGCCCAGACATGATGACTGGGCATAACAATAAT
Organism: uncultured Muribaculaceae bacterium; assembly: GCA_964466235.1. Taxonomy (GTDB): domain Bacteria; phylum Bacteroidota; class Bacteroidia; order Bacteroidales; family UBA932; genus Cryptobacteroides. The sequence continues at coordinate 19,117 of CAYXMV010000006.1, forward strand.
AATATTATAAGGAGCCTTTTCAAGTACACACAACACATAAAAGTCAATAAAGAAACAAATTATTCCCCGAAAAGGCAACAATTTTGAACAAAAAAATCGGATTAATAATAAAAAACTTATATTTGTACTTCACAATAAAAACATGAAGTTTTCTAATTATTAGAATATTATGACAGATAAAGAGATAAGGATAGCTTTCAGGGAGTATGACTCGATTGAGCAGCTTGAGGCGGGCGACATCATGCTCGCTAAGGCGGCCATAGAAGCCATGGAGCTTTCATACGCGCCATATTCAAAGTTCAATGTAGGTGCTGCCGTACGCCTTGATGACGGAGAGATTGTCAAAGGTGCCAATCAGGAAAATGCGGCATATCCTTCAGGGCTTTGCGCAGAAAGGACAGCCATGTTCTATGCCGGGGCAAGCCGTCCAGACAAGGCCATGACGGGAATTGCCATAGCTGCCGGACAGGACGGGAAACTGACAGAATCTCCGGCAACTCCGTGCGGGGCATGCCGTCAGGTGATGGCACAGTACCAGCTCAAGGGAGGGCAGCCTATGACCGTGATACTCGTAGGCGCATCAAAAATCTGGAAATTCAACAAAGTAGATGACCTTCTCCCGCTTATCTTTGACAGTATTTAAGTCTTTTTTTTGGCAATGCCGAAAAATTAGCTACCTTTGCAGTCGGGAAAGTCATACACGACCAGCTCCCTCTGAATTCCCCCAGGGCTTGACCGCAGCAAGGGTAGGAGGTCGTAGCGGTGCGATGTATCAAGCTTTCCCTTTTTTCGTATATAAAACAACAGCCCCAATCTTCGGGGCTGTCTGTGTTTCTATTGTTGAACTGTCTGGAACTCGATGATGCGGGCGATGGCTCGCTGACAGACCGGGCAGAAGGTTTCTGCTGCATTGGTTTTCATCCGGCAGTCGGGGAAGGGACGATAGACGCCTTTGGACTGGTAGCCGGCACCTTCATAGACTCCGATCAATGAGGATGGGGTTCTTCCCTCACGGAAGGAACTCCAGATGTCGCCCTGAACCTGAGGAGTCGGTATCGAGACCATCTTGGGAAGCATGTCATCCCATTTCGAAGCGAAGTCATATAGGGTCGTGATATTCTGTTCCCACGGTTCACAGTCCGGATAATAATATTCCACGAACTGGTCATCATAATAATATTCATCGGCAAGGGCTCCGAAACTATGGCCGAATTCATGCACTACGACAGGCTTGAAGGCTGGATGATGAGCAGTTGTAAGGGTATATGAATTATATATTCCGCCACCTCCGTATGTATCTGTATTGGCGAGGATTACGATATGCTCGTATGGAATGCCGCAGAGACGGTCATGCATCTGGCGGAGCCTGAGAGTCGTCAGATAGCGGTCCATGTAGAATGTATTGAAGTGAGAACCGAGGGCAGTCTTTTTCCAGAGCCCCTCCCCTGGTACGCTGACCCCACTGTCCTCAGAAGGAAGAGCTATGGCCACGAAATTGAAGCGGTCTTGGTATTCATTGAACGGAGCATGCGAAAGAATGGCTTCAACTGCGGCCTGCGCATCCTTATAGAAGAGTTCCGCTTCATCAGCCGTATAGCCCTCGGCAACTACGGCGACATCTATGCACTCTTCAGCCGTTCCGCTTTTAAGGATATATCTATGAGGCGCCGGCTGAGGCTCGACCTTCCTTATGAGAATATCGTCCGGTTCCACTTCATGCGTCATGGAAGCCGCGACCCCACCCTTGAAACCATATAGTTCGACAGTGACCACAGCCTTCTCGGAAGGCATCGGAAAAAGAAAGACATTCTCGAAGGACTTTCGCACACGAGTAGCCTCCTCGGTGGTCTGCCATTCCTGAAAAAGGGTAGAGAAACTCTGACGGTACAGGACTTCACCGGTCGATGCTGATTTCATCATCACCTGACCGTTGCCTCTCACAGGAACACTGTCGAGATTGACTCTGCGCCCTGCCCAACCTTCAAAACTTGACATTTCGTCAAGGGCTATCTCTTGTGTCTTGTCTGTACCTGAGAAAATATAGTCTATCCTCAGGGTACGGTCCTGTGCCGCCATCGTCATGACAGCCGACATTGCTATTATTGCTGACAGTATTTTTTTCATGATAGTTTTATGCGTTACGCTCGGAATGTCAGAAAATTCAGTATGACTTGGAAACTGTCTGAACTTTCTACAATAAAAAATATCCGTAGAAAAATTTAAACAGATTCTTATATTCGGGCAGCACAGTTTATGCCGTCAAGAGCAGACGAGACTATACCACCCGCATATCCTGCACCCTCACCGCAAGGATAAAGACCGGCCACCTGAGTATGTTCCAGAGTCTCCGGATCACGAGGGATACGTACTGGAGATGAGGTGCGTGACTCCACTCCGAGAAGAAGGGCGTCGTTGGTATAGTAGCCATGCATCTTCTTGTTGCCGATCTCCGGGAAGGCATATTTGAGCCTCAACGACACATGTTCAGGAAGAAGTTCATGCAGAGGGGCATTCACGGCACCGGGATGGTAAGATGTCTGCGGAAGTCCTGAGGACGGTATCCTGCGGCAGAAATCCATCATCCTCTGGGCAGGAGCCCTCAGCGAACCCGTATAGTCGAACATCGACTTCTCCACATCCTTCTGGAACTGAAGCAGGGCAAGAGGACCATGCTTTGCGTATTCAGGGAAATCCTCCGGTTCGATCTGGACCACGACACCGGAATTGGCCCATTTTGAGTTACGCTTGGAATTGGACATTCCGTTGAGAACCAGTTCTCCTTCTGCCGTAGCCGAAGGTACGAGGATGCCACCAGGACACATGCAGAACGAGAACACTCCCCTTCCCTCGATCTGTGTGACGAATGAATATTCAGCAGTAGGCATGTGTGGCTGGTATTTCCCATGGTACTGGATCCTGTTGATAAGGGACTGAGGATGTTCCACACGTACGCCGAGGGCAAATCCCTTTGCCTGTATTTCCCAGCCCTTGCGGTCGAACATTTCATAAATGTCGCGGGCAGAGTGGCCTGTAGCGAGGATTATTTTGCGGGATTGGTAAACCTCGCTGTGTTCGTTCAGGACAGAAACAGGACAGCCGTCCGGAATGTCGGAAGGTGACGACGCGACGGTTACATCGAATAAGCCGTCGGGACGTTTGACGATGTCGGTGACCCGTGAATCGAAATGATATTCACCTCCGTGCCCGATGATGCAGTTGCGGATATTCTCCACAATCAAAGGAAGGCGATCACTTCCGATATGAGGATGAGCATCAATCAGTATCGACGGATCTGCGCCGAAACGCACGAGCTGATGAAGCACCTCGCGGATGTCTCCCCTCTTTGACGACCGTGTATAGAGCTTTCCGTCAGAGAACGTACCGGCTCCTCCCTCACCGAAGCAATAGTTGGAATTCGGATTCACTACACCCTCGGTCGAGAGTCTGGCCATGTCGTACTTCCTCTTGTGGACATCCTTTCCCCTTTCGAGGATGACGGGCTTGAAACCGCGCATAAGCAGCTTGAGTGCCGCAAACATACCTGCCGGCCCTGAACCTATCACTATGACCGGCTCGGCTGACGATACATCCTTGTACTCGTCAAGTACATACTCCGGCATCACCTCATCCGGTTTATAGACTTCAAGCCTGTAGCGGTAGAGTATGTCGTTACGGGCATCTATGGAGCGGCGCACTATGCGGTATTTCACCTGTGTCTTTACTTTCGGGGAGAGGCCGAGGGCCTTGATGGCCGCTGACTGTATCTCGTCTGATGTAAGGTCGTTTCCTAATCTGGTGGTTATTTCTATTTCTTTCATTTTCTTTTCTTATTTGTGAAGGGATTTCTCGACAATCTCAAAATCACAATCAAAAGTTCGAGATGACAGATCCGGTACAGGACAATGCTGGTATGCTCAGGCCCGTCCGGCGTGCAGACTGAAATCAGAATTCAGCAAGGCGGCTGACGGGAGCGACGTCCAGCGAGGCCCGTTCACCGTTCTGATAATGGAACCATCCGGCTATTGCAATCATGGCGGCATTGTCCGTAGTGAACTTGAATTCAGGAAGGAATGTTGTCCATCCGCGTTTCCGGCCTTCCTCCTTGATGCGCGCCCTGAGGCCGCTGTTTGCCGACACTCCGCCTCCGATGGTTATCTGTCTGATCCCTGTATGCTTTGCGGCCTTGATGAGCTTGTCCATCAATATGTCTATCAATGCTTTCTGGAAACTTGCGCAGATGTCTGCCTTGTTCTTTTCCATAAATTCGGGATCGATGGCCATCTGGTCGCGGACGAAATACAGCAACGACGTCTTTATACCGCTGAAACTATAGTCGAAACCCGGAATATGAGGCTTAGAGAATTTGTATTTGAGCGGATCTCCTTCCTTGGCGAGACGATCGACTATCGGACCGCCCGGATAGCCCAATCCCATCATCTTGGAACATTTGTCGAAGGCTTCTCCCACAGCGTCATCGATGGTCTGACCGAGAATTTCATACTCGAGAGGGCTGTTGACCTTGACTATCTGAGAATTACCTCCGGATACAAGCAGACATAGATATGGAAATTCGGGCTGACGGTTGTCACTGTCGTACTGCTTGATGAAATTTGCAAGGATATGACCCTGAAGATGGTTCACCTCGACAAGAGGCTTGTTCAGGGACATGGCCAGTCCCTTTGCGAATGAAGTTCCCACGAGAAGCGACCCGAGAAGGCCGGGGCCCCTGGTAAATGCTATGGCAGTAATATCTTCCGGCTTTATACCGGCACGGCTGATGGCTTCACTCACCACAGGTACGATGTTCACCTGATGGGCACGCGAGGCAAGTTCAGGAATTACGCCACCGTATGCCTTATGCACATCCTGACTGGCGAGGACGTTGGAAAGAAGATAGCCGTCTTTGATGACTGCCGCCGATGTATCGTCGCAGGATGACTCTATTCCTAATATTATTTCCGACATTATTATACTGTTTCAATAATTTCACAATATTCTCCGTCCGACCGGAAAGACTGAGGAGGGCATGCTTTATGTATCCCAACGGCGCAAAAATACGGATTTTATCCGATATTTTTTACTATTTTTGCAAGCTGGACAATTTTAACATTCTATAGCCATCAAAAGGACGCTGAAAATATTATGGCTGACTGTAGTCGCCGTCACTTCCGTGGTGTTTGCAGGGATACTGGCAATCCAGCTTCCTCAGGTACAGACATTCATAACGGGAAAGGTGATCGAGCGCGTTTCCGGAAAATTGGATGGCGACATCGTTTTCGAAAAGATCCATCTGAAGCCCTTTACTACGTTAGTGCTCAAAAACGTAGCCATCATCGACAGGAATCCCATGATGAATCCGAACGATTCCACGGCAAGTCCCATAGATACCCTTTTCAGAGCCCGGTACATAATAGCAAGATTCACTCTTGACGGTCTCATCAGGCAGGAAGGCGTACATCTCGACAAAGCATTCATAAGCAATGCACAGATGACTTTGGTACTGGAGGATAAAGAGGATATAGGAGACGGAGATGTAAAGACGGAAAACCTGTCCAGAATATTCAGAATCAAGAAATCCGAACAGCCGAAAAGAAGCGAGAAGGAGATATTCCACATCAGGAAGGTCGAGATCAACAACATGGGATTCACCATGAAGAATCACATGACCGATGAAATCGCTTACTACGGAGGAATAAACTGGAATGACCTTCAGGTAGAGAACATAAATCTCAACGCCCGCGAACTGCAGTTCAAGGGAGGAATCATGTCCGGTGAACTTGACCACCTCGATTTCCGCGAGAAGAGCGGATGGGTCTGCGAGGCTCTGACGGGAAGTGCAGAAGTGGGACGAGGCAAGACCATAGTACATGACCTCCATATCGTTGACCGATGGTCAGACATCAGAATGCCTTTGTTCATGATGAGCTATAAGAACTCACGTGAGTTCAAATACTTTATAGACAGAGTGAGGATTGACAGCGAAATAGCCGGTACTCAGCTTGATTTCAGAACATTATGGTATTTTGCCCCTCAGCTGTACGGCAACCGTATCAAGGCATCGCTGACAGGAAAGGTCGGAGGTCTGATAAAAGACTTCGACATTGACGACATGCGTATTGCAGTTGAAGGCGGCGACTTCTCCGGCACAGTTTCAGGAAGGGTCACCGGCCTTCCTGATATAGAAAGGACCCATATCGATGCACGCCTGAAGAACTTCCTGATGACAAGCAGGGGCCTCGGTGACTTCATCGGAGAATGGACCCATGGGAAAGACATAGAGATGGACAGGTTTGCGAAGGGCATGCTCTTCTCCATGCACGGAGGTGCGGCGGGCTATCTCAATGACCTCAAAGCCGATGTAAACATCAGTTCGATGATAGGAAAGGCCGAAGCTGCCATAAGGCTGTCTGACATTCTCTCGGAAAAGAAGCCTTTGGGCATTTATGGAAAGATCAGTACGGATAATCTTGACATAGGACGCATCATAGACAAGAAATTCATCGGGCATACTACTCTCAGAGCAGGTCTCGATGCCAAACTCCCGAGGAATGACACCCCGGCAGAAGTCAGGATTGACTCACTGCTCGTTGACAGACTCTATCTCAACGGCTATGACTACAGCAGCATAGCGGCAGCTGGCAGCATAGCGAAGGATACTTTCGACGGACGGGTGATCTGCAATGATCCAAACCTGAACTTCATGTTCCAGGGTACCTTTGCACTATCGGCAAAGACACAGAACTCACTTTACCGGTTCTATGCAAACATCGGCCATGCAGACCTCAATGCGATCAACATAGACAAGAGGGGCATATCGAGAGTAAGGCTTCAGACTCAGGCTGATTTCACAAGCACCTCGGCAGGAGAGGTCATAGGAAATGTCGATATAGCGGACATTGTGCTTGAAAACGAGGACGGAAGATACGACATCGGGAACATAAACCTGACCTCGCACAGTGTCGGGAATGACCATCAGATGAATCTGAAATCAGGATTCGCCGGCGCGACCTTCTCCGGCACATCCCCTTTGAGCAGTTTCGTCAAGGATTTCATCGACATCAGCATAAGAAAAGAAATGCCGGCCCTGTTCCGCAATCCTGAATTCACATGGGAGAATGACAGATATGATTTCCAGGTCGTATGCCACGACCTGATGGATGTGCTCGCATTCGCCATGCCGGGACTATATGTGGAAGCCGGGACATCTTTAGATATTCACATCAAGGAAAACGGGCAGATGAACGCCGGGCTCAAGTCAGGACGAATCGCATTCCGCAAAGAATATCTGAAAGGTCTGGACGCGAATTTCGACAATATGAATGACAGCTTCAACGCCGAACTGAAAAGCGAGGAACTGAAATTCTCGTCCATCCGCCTTAACGACAACAGCCTGCAGGCACATGCCGACGGAGATCACTTAGGCATAGGATTCACATACAACAATCACAGCGAACTTGAGAACAGAGGTGAATTCATCCTTCACAGCGACCTTTCACGAGAAGAGGACAGGCTTGCCATGAACATAGAGATAAAGCCTTCGTCAGTATATATGAACGACAAGGAATGGCAGATCATGCCTTCCGACATCTTCCTTAAGGGCAAGGAAATGAAGGTGAACTCATTCGGCATAGTCTCAGGCGAGGAATTCATAGGTCTGAACGGCGGTACTTCCGAATCCCGCACGGATACCCTCACACTTGAACTTCAGAGATTCGACATATCCATTCTGAATTCAATACTCGGGGAGAATTTCGGCGTGTCGGGTGCTCTGACAGGAAATGCGAGGCTTACATCCCCACTTCCCGACAAGGGCATTCTCATAGATATGATGTGCGATTCCACCCATATAGCAGGACTGCCGCTCGGAGTGATGAACATCGGAAGCCGACTGAACGAAGAAAAGGGAGGATTCGACATCGCCCTTATAAATGAGATGGAAGGCAGAAACAGCATAGTTCTGAACGGAAACCTTGCGCTCAAGCAGAGAAGAATCAATGCCGAGGCCAACCTCAACCGATTGAGCGTAGGCTATGTGCAGCCTTTCCTTACTGATGTGTTCAGCGAAATGGACGGATACATAACAGGTAAGGTGAATGTCGATGGCAGCTTCGACGACCTTCATATAACCAGTGAGGATACAAGGTTGGACGAGGCTAAGCTGACCGTCGCATATACGAATGTCCCTTATCATGCGGACGGTCTTTTCCATATTGACAGCAAAGGCGTCTATTTCGATGAAATAGGCATCAGAGACAGATTTGACGGCACAGGAACCGTATCCGGAAGCATCAACTGGAATAATTTCAGGGACTTTACCTTCGACACCAGGATAAAGGTCAACGAGATCGAGGGCATAAATCTGACTGAGGATGCGGGTGAATCTTTCTACGGAAACATTTTCGGTACAGGAAACATATCTATTACAGGTCCTCTGAGTTCGCTCCTGCTCACAGTTGACGCCGTGACATCCAAGACCGGGCAGCTTCATATACCCGTGACTTCGGTGGGTTCAGCCGGCAAGGGAACAAATCTGCTGAAGTTCACCGAAGAAGAGAAGGAGATATTCATAGACCCTTACGAGGCGATGATAAGCAGCATGAAGAGCCGTGAAGAGGCTGAAAATGACTTTACCGTGAAGCTGAGGGTGAACGCCCAGCCTGAAGTGGAGGCATTTGTGGAAATAGACAAGGCCAGCGGCAATGTACTGAATGGAAGAGGAAACGGAGTGATAGACCTCGAGATCGGAAATGACATATTCGAAATCAACGGAGACTACACACTCACCGGAGGCAATTACAAATTCGTTGCTATCGGTCTTGTGAGCAGGGACTTCGAGATACAGGACGGCAGTTCGGTGAGATTCAATGGAGACATAATGGAAAGTACACTCGACATCGACGCCCTTTACAAGACAAAGGCATCGCTTTCGACACTGATAGCGGACACGACATCAGTCGCCACGCGAAGGCCAGTAGAGTGTGGAATCAACATCACTGAAAAGATCAGCAACCCGCGCCTGAGCTTCTCGATCGAGATTCCTGACCTCGATCCTACGGTACAGTCGCGTGTGGAAAGTGCGCTCAGCACGGACGACAAGGTGCAGAAGCAGTTCCTTTCACTCCTTCTCTCCAACAGTTTCATTCCTGACGAACAGTCCGGAATAGTCAATAACACCACCCTTCTCTATTCGAACGTTACTGAGGCCATGGCCAACCAGCTCAACAACATATTCCAGAAACTGAACATACCTCTTGACCTCGGACTGAGCTATCTGCCTAATGAGAAGGGCAATGACATATTTGACGTGGCGGTATCGACCCAACTCTTCAACAACAGGGTCGTGGTGAACGGAAGTGTCGGCAACAAGCAATACACGAGCAGCGGCACTCAGGATGTAGTCGGTGACTTAGACATCGAAATCAAGCTCGACCGTTCGGGTTCGTTCCGCCTCAATCTGTTCTCTCATTCGGCAGACTCCTACACCAACTATCTTGACAATTCACAGAGGAGCGGTGTAGGTCTGACCTATCAGACAGAGTTCAACAGCCTCGGGCAGTTCTTCAGGAACATGTTCGCAAGCAAAGCCAAAAGGCTGGCGGCAAGACAGGCTGAGGAACAGGCCATGATTGACGGAGGAAAGACTGAACTGAAGATCGAGGCACCGTCGAAACCAGATAAAAAAGAAAGACATGAAAGGTAAGCTTTATCTCATACCCTCACCTCTCGGGGACAATGACCCTGCAGAAGTGATACCGGGTCCCGTGCTCGATTCACTCAAAGGCTTCAGGACCTTTATCGTGGAGGAAGTGCGTACTGCAAGAAGGTATCTGTCCCGTGCCGGTCTTAAAGGCAGCATAGGGGCACTTGAATTCCATGAGCTCAACGAGCATACGGATCAGGCGACTGTAGAGGGCTATCTGAAGCTGTTTGACGGGGGCAATGATGTAGCTCTGATTTCGGAAGCCGGCCTTCCGGCAGTGGCGGATCCCGGCGCACAGCTCGTCGCCCTTGCACACAGGCATGGAATAGAAGTCGTTCCTTATGTCGGTCCCTCATCCCTGATGCTGGCCCTCATGGCTTCCGGACTAAACGGACAGTCGTTCGCATTCTGCGGCTATATTCCGGCAAAGACCGATGAACGCAGAAGCAGGCTCCGTACCCTTGAAAAGGTTTCCGGACAACTCAGACAGACTCAGATACTGATAGAGACGCCATACAGGAACGACTCACTTTTCAATGACATACTGTCGGTATGCAGTCCTTCGACCCGCGTGTGCGTCGCTGCGAACATCACCATGCCTGATGCCTATATCAGGACAATGAAAGTCGAACAATGGAAGAAAACCGGGCTGAGCATAGGAAAGAGGCCGTGTGTATTTCTCATTTTAGCATAAAAGATCATGAACAGTATTGGAACAATCGAACTTGAAGGGATGGAATTCAAGGCATATCACGGATGCCTTGAGCAGGAAAAGGCAAGGGGGAACTTCTTTACAGTGGATTTCCGTGGAGACCTTGACCTGCATGCTGCAGCAGAAAGCGACAGTCTGAACGACACTATGAACTATGGCGAGATATATGACATAATCGCCGATGAGATGTCGATACCGTCGGAACTGCTTGAGAATGTGGCCGGAAGGATAGTAAAAGCAATAGAGGTCAGATTTCCGCAGCTTGTGAGGTTTTCCGTAAGGGTTTCAAAGAAGAGGCCACCTGTTGCCGGGGTGGCGCAATGGTCAAGAGTAACGCTTTATCATGAACGCTAAGATCGCATATATAACATTAGGGTGCAAGCTCAATTATGCCGAGACATCGACATACGAAAGGGAACTTATGAAGGAAGGTTTCGAGGCTGTGCCATGGAGCAAGGGAGCAGATGTATTCCTTGTGAACACATGCACGGTGACCGAGCATTCGGACAAGAAGAGCCGCAATATAATCAGGAAGCTGCACAGGCAGAATCCTGAGGCCCTCATATTCGTGACCGGATGCTACGCCCAGCTCAAGAAGGCCGAGATAGAGGCCATAGAAGGAGTCACAGCCGTTTTCGGCGCGACAGAGAAAAGCAGGATAGTCCGTGAAATCGCTGCAGCGGTCAAAGGCACGGAGTGCTGCGGCCATGGGATCGGGACATTCTTTCCGGCATATTCAAGCGGCGAGAGGACCCGTTCCTTCCTTAAGGTGCAGGACGGATGCGACTACAAATGTCATTACTGCACAGTACCTTACGCCCGTGGAGAGAGCAGAAACATACCTATAGCGGAAATCATACCTCAGGCAGAAGCCATCGCTGCAGAAGGCATAAAGGAAATCGTCCTTACAGGAGTGAACACGGGAGATTTCGGAAAGACTACGGGAGAGACTTTCTTCGACCTGATCAAGTCCCTGAACGGCGTGGAAGGCATAGAAAGATTCCGTATTTCATCCATAGAGCCAAATCTTCTTACAGAAGAGATGATAGACTGGATAGTGAGCGGGACAAAGTTCCTTCCCCATTACCACATCCCTCTTCAGTCCGGATGCGACACCATCCTTCGTGAGATGGGCCGACGCTACGACACAGCCGCTTTTGCACGCAAGATACAGTACATAAGGGAACGTTCCGAATTTCCAGGAGGTCCGAAGGTATTTTTCGGAATCGATGTCATAGTTGGATTCCCGGGAGAGACCGACGAACTTTTCATGGAGACATACAACTTCCTCAAGGACGTGGTCAAGCCGGCATTCATTCATATATTTCCATATTCCCGTCGTGCAGGGACTCCGGCAGCCGAACGGAAGAATCAGGTGCAGGACAGCGTAAAGACCCGTCGTGTCCAGATGCTGGAAGAGCTCTGTGCGAGACTTCACGAGGAATTCCTGGAATCTAACAGAGGGGTGGCCGAAAAAGTGCTTTTCGAAAGTACTGACAAGAAAGGGATGATGGAAGGCTATACCGGAAACTATATCCGTATCTCAAGGCCGTATGATCCCGGGCTTATAGGAAAAATTGCAGATATTGTCATATAAATGGGATGGAAAAGGCAAGACTGACATTCTTAGGTACCGGCACTTCTCAGGGCGTGCCGATGATAGGCTGCGGATGCGAGGTGTGCCGCAGCCGTGATCCGCGGGACAAGAGGCTCAGGTCCAGTGCTCTTATAGACTGGTGCGGCATGAAGATACTTGTGGATGCTGGTCCTGACTTCAGGATGCAGATGCTCCGCGAAGGGATCCGTCACCTCGATGCCATACTTCTGACACATAATCATAAAGACCATACCGGAGGTCTTGACGACATCAGGGCATTCAACTATATAGAAAGGCGTGCAAGCGAGATATTCTGCGAAAGATATGTGGAGGATTCCCTCAGACTGGAGTATTCCTACGCCTTTGCAGAGAAGAAATATCCCGGAGCGCCGGAATGGCATGTCCACAACATAGATTCAAGGCCTTTCACCATACGCTGCGGAGGTACAGCCGAAATCCTGTCATGGGAATCCGGCAAGGGATATACCTATTCAACCATTGATCTGGCGGAAGAAGCAAGGACTGCGGAAATCATCCCGATAAGAGGCATGCATAACAAACTTCCTGTATTAGGGTACCGTTTCGGAAACATCGCCTACTGCACCGACATGAACTATATCCCCGAAGAGGAATTCTCCAAACTTCATGGACTTGACCACTTTGTCATAAACTGCGTCAAACATGGAAAGCATCTCTCGCATTATTCTCTCGAAGAGGCTGTGGAGGTCGCTCAGCGCGTCGGTGCGGAACATTCGTGGCTGACTCACCTATCCCACCAGCTTCCATGCTACGAGGAACTTGCCTCGCAACTACCGGCAGGAATACTTCCTGCCTATGACGGCCTTGTCATCGAATGATCATGACATCGGAGGAGGAAGAGTACCGAGGTCGATGAGGCGTCGGAGGACTGAAAGAGCCGCGTCGGAGGAAACTGACGAAGAAGGTGAAGAGAAATGACGCATAAAATCTTCTGTCGTGTAGCGTTCCTGCATCACATTCTTCACGAAATCAACGATTTCCGTCTCCACATCGGCTGAAGATGACTTTGCCGATGCAGCCTTGCCGGCACGGCAGATGTCGCAAGTTCCGCAGTCAGGACTACCGCTCTGTCCGAAATATTCGAGAAGATAAGAACTGCGGCATACATCTTCTTCGCCCACATAATCTATCATCTTCTGCATCCGCACATGAAACGAGTTCCTAAGGAGTTCGAAACGCTCCGGATCGAGATTGACATTCTTGGGACGCAGCCTGTCATGATGAAGATACAGGACTGTGGCATGGTCGCACGGGATATATTTGATTATATGCTCGAGAGAGAGCCTGTACAAAAGCTGACGGAGCATAGATACCTGTACACCTATCTTCGAAGCCACATATTCTTCATCGATCGGAACAGGATATGAGAACAGGCCCGTATATCTCCGCATAAGTATCTCAAGAACAGCAGCCATCCGGCTGTCCTCAAGTTCTATATCATAAAGTTCATTACGGTCAACCGTAATCTTCACCTTAGTCGATATGTCAACATCCTCGGAAAGAGTCCAATGTCCAGTCCTCTCTATATATACTATCGCATAGTATGCGGCCTGGCGCTGGAGCTTGAAGTGTCTGCAGAACTCGTCGAGGTCGAACTTGATCTGACGCCCGACACCGCTGTCGTAAGGTATATCATAGAATATGTGCACCTTATGATAGATGTCTTCGATGTAGTCAAGGGACGGGAACGAAACCGTGGCTATCTGACGCAGCCTTCTGATGTCAGTCGCGTTCCACAGCAGCACGGCAAAACTTCTTTTCCCGTCACGGCCTCCCCTTCCGGCCTCCTGGAAATATGCCTCCGGACTGTCCGGCACGTCGAAATGCACTACAAAACGTACATCCGGCTTGTCTATTCCCATTCCGAATGCATTCGTGCATACCATGACACGGATCTCACCCGACTTCCACCGTGCCTGACGGTCGGAACGCGAATCAGGCCCTAAGCCGGCATGATAGAAGGATGCCTGCACTCCGTTGGCATTCAGAAAAGCAGAGAGCTCTTCCGTCTTTGCACGGCTGCGGACATATACGATTCCTGTTCCGGGAACTCCCCCGCATATATTCAGGAGTTGCCCGAGCTTATCTTCACAACTCCGCACGATATATGACAGATTGGGCCTTTCAAAACCGCTCTTGATCAGATTCTTATCCCCAAAGCCGAGCCTGTCCATTATGTCCCCCGCCACTTCCGGAGTCGCAGTTGCGGTAAGCGCAATGACAGGAGCATCAACAATCTCCCTCAACCGGCCTATCTCAAGATAATCCGGACGGAAATCATAGCCCCACTGGGATATGCAGTGCGCCTCGTCAACGACTATGAAGCTGACATTCATCTCCTGCACATACTGGCGGAACAGCATCGTCCCGAGACGCTCCGGCGAAACATACAGGAACTTGAAATCACCGTAGGCAGCATTGTTCAGGGTCAGATCCACTTCCCTCCGGCTCATTCCCGCATTGACACATAAAGCCTTGATGCCACGGTCGTTGAGATTCTGCACCTGATCCTTCATCAGGGCAATCAGAGGGGTCACCACTATAGCTATACCGTCGCTCATCATCGCAGGAACCTGGAAACACACGGACTTGCCTCCACCAGTAGGCAGAATGGCAAGCACGTCCTTCCCTTCCAAAGCGGCATCCACTATCTCTTCCTGTTTCGGACGGAAGGAGTCATATCCCCAATATTCCTTTAATGTTTCAAGTGCAGTCATAGGCATGATTTGTGCGGCAAATGTAAGCATTTTATCGGCTTTAGAGTTTGTATAGTCGTAAAAAAAGTTTATTTTTGCACCGCTGGAAATTCGGGCTGCCCGCAATGAAGGCAAAAGACAGAAATTTGAGTTAAACCTTTATAAACATTGATTTAAAAATTATGAGCACAATTGATTTGACCAAGTACGGTATTACCGATGTGAAGGAAGTTCTTCACAACCCTTCTTACGAGGTTCTCTTCGAAGAGGAGACAAAGCCAGGTCTCGAGGGATACGAGAAAGGCCAGCTTACAGAGCTTGACACTGTAAACGTCATGACCGGTATCTATACAGGCCGTTCTCCTAAGGACAAGTTCTTCGTAATGAACGAGGCAAGCAAGGATACCGTATGGTGGACTTCAGACGAATACAAGAACGACAACAAGCCATGCTCTGAAGAGGCATGGGCTGACCTCAAGGCTAAGGCCATCAAGCAGCTCTCAGGCAAGAAGCTCTATGTCGTTGACACATTCTGCGGTGCAAACCCTGCGACACGCCTCAAGGTACGTTTCATCATGGAGGTTGCTTGGCAGGCACACTTCGTAAAGAACATGTTCATCCGTCCTACAGAGGAGGAGCTTGCAGCTTACGGCGAGCCTGACTTCGTATGCTACAACG
>CAYXMV010000007.1:0-34070 GCA_964466235.1 uncultured Muribaculaceae bacterium
CCAGATGTCCTCCTCCACTCCGCTTTCCTCGCCGGTGTAGTGCCAGTCTCCGGTGAGGCTGTCCAGAAGATGGTCAGAGGCCTTCTGACATGAGACGGTCAGAAGGAGGGAGGCTATTGCTGTGAGTATGTATGTTATTCTTTTCATTTTCTTATTGGTTTTTAGAGCCATCCGCCGTTTTCCGCTGCGCCGGCAGTGCGGGAGAGAATCGAGATTTCACGGGTGAATTCCGTTCCTCCCATCTGTGCGCTGCCCTGACCGGCGATTTCGCTTCCTCCGGCTATGGCTGATATGCTTATCTTGGCCGAGCCTTCGTTTTCGCAGCGGATATAGAGCTTGCCGTATTTCACATAAGGGTCACCGACGATTCCGAGGGTTGCACGCGCCTCATCGCTCACGGTAACGCCCGTATAGGTGAGGTTGGCCGCAGCAGGGCTGAAATACTGGTCGAGGGCGATCTTGACATCGGCACCTTTCTGCACAGGCAGACATGGTGTGCCTTCGATCTGCATGAAGAGCCTCCATGTGTCGATGGCACCTGTTCCCATGTTGTGCCAGAACGGGGTGAGGTCCATTGCCACTCCGTTGGTGTACTTGGTGCAGGTCTCTATGTAGTAGTCTATGTTGTTGACAGAAGAGTAGAGCATGGCAAGGAACTCGTCGTAGGTGAAGGTCTTGCCGAGTTTGCGTGCGTACGAGAGACCGAGGGCTACGACTCCGGAGACATGCGGACAGGCCATGGATGTGCCCTGCATGTAGCCGTATTCTCCGTTGCCGACTTCCTTAGGGAGGGTGGAGAGAACCTGGGCTCTCTCCGGGGTGGATGAGCTGGAGTTGATGTTGTAGTCTCCTCCGGGGGCACAGATGTTGGTGCCGGGACCGTAATTGGTGTAGCTTGTAGGGAGGAAGTCCGGTCCGAATGCAGCCACTGAGATATATCTGTTGTAGGCTGCCGGGTAGGCCGAGACATCGACTCCTTCGTTTCCTGAGGCGAAGATGGCGAAGTTGCCTCCTGCCGGGTTTCCTTCGGACGGATGGGTGAGGAAGTATTCGAGTGCATCGTTTTCCACGCTGTACAGTGTGGCGAAGTCAGCATCGGAAGACAGGTTTCCTGCATTCTGTCCGTACGAGCACTGAAGTATGCTCGCTCCCATATCGGCTGCATATTTATATGCCTGGGCACGGTTGAGAGTGCCTCCGTTGGCATTTCCGGAGAAGAGCTGGCATGTCATGATGCGCACTCCCGTGCCAGGCGTACCGTCACCGCCGGCCACTCCGCAGACTCCTATGCCGTTGTTGTTGACTGCCGCAACCGTTCCGGCGACATGGGTTCCGTGGCCTGTGTCTCCGTCATTGCCCCATGAGACAGGCATCAGGACGCCTTCGCCTGTGGCTGCGTTGTAGGTGCTGAGGAAGTTGTAGCCGTGAATGTCGTCAACATATCCGTTGCCGTCGTCATCGACTCCTTCGGTGCCGTTGTATTCGGCTTCGTTGACCCACATGTTGGCCGCGAGGTCGGGATGGTCATACTTGACTCCTTCATCGCAGACCGCCACTATGATGGCCGGATCTCCGGTGCAGAGTTTCCAGGCGTCACGGACATTGATGTCGGCTCCCGCCCTGACGGTCTGGGCGACGCTGAGGTCACCGTAGTTGATATAATGCCACTGGTCGATGAGTTGAGGATCATCGAAAGGAAGTTCCGGAGATATGCTGTGTTCGCCCTCCGTCCATTCGGTGGCTTTGTCTTCATTGTCGCGGACGAGTCTCGTGTCGTACTGGACGGCTGTCACTTCGGGCAGGGCGGCGAATGTCGCAGCCACTTCCGTCACATCGATGGCCGACGGGAAGGTGAGGACATGCCATCTGTCGAGACGGCAGATTCTTTCTGCTTCTGTACCTGAGAGGGTGAAGGCCTTGGCGATGACGGCTCCTGTCTCACGGCAGGCTTCCGCTATCGAAGCGACTTCTTCTCCTTTGCCGAGTCTTGCCGACGCATCGCTTTCGAGCAGTACGACAAGGGTGCCTTCCATGGCGCCGTCAGGAGTGTTGACAGCCTTTGTCTCCAGTGCCGTACGGACTTCCTGTGCATCGGGAGTCAGGACTCCTTCATCCTGCACACAAGCCGAGAACTGAAGGACAAGGGCCGCGGATAATAGTATGTATGGTCTTTTTGTCATATTCCGGTTGTTTTATTCTAAAATCATCGCTGACTCAAGGTCGAAATGGTTACGGATGTTCTTCTGTGACTGGAAGCGGTCGATCAGACTCATCATGTAGCCTTCTTCGGTCTCGACCAGATTCATGTAATTCCGGCATGAAGCCATCTGACTGAGAAGTCTGGCTCCGGCCTTGTCCATGTCGTCTTCTTCGGTCACGGTCGGAGGGAGAAGCGGATCAGGGTCATCCGATTCCGGCACGAGGACTATGCTTTCGACAAGGTCGAGAAGTCCGAGGGAAACGGTGTTGTCGGAATCCTCGAAGCCGAGAAGGGCGAAGCCGTTGAATGTGACTCCGAGACTTTCGGCCAGTCCGCTGTCGAGAAGGGCTATACATGGCTTCGCTCCAGGCTTGCCGCTCTTCTGAACGAAGGCTCCGAGAAGTCCGCCCCTTCCGCCGTATGCAGAACCGTTGCTTGCATACAGAAGGGCATCGGTATAGACATACATGCCTTCGAAGATGAAGTATTCGAGACGGAGGTCATAGTTCCAGATGTAGCCGCTGTAGAAATAGAAGTCCATCGAGTCGTCCTTGACGCCATAGGTCTTGCGCAGGAACGGGAAGAGTCCGCTGACCTTCACGCAAGGCTGGCTCTGGTAGGTGGTCTCGCTTGGCTCTATGGTCACTTCTCCGATGCAGTAGCGGGAGTTGGTGCCTTCCATCGCGTAATAGTTGTAGGTGCCGTACCAGTCGCTCCGGTCGAGGATATTCGTCATCCTATCGTAATCCACATCGTCAGAGGTGTAGAAGGCGAGCCTGTAGTCCCATTCGCCACCTGTAAATTCGCAAACCGAGAAATCCTGCTCGGAATAGCCGTTGTAGGCCCTCATGACAAGGATGTATTCGGTACCCGGCACAAGGCCGCTCTGTACAAGCGAGAGACCGGAACCATTGACGAGTGCGAGGCTGGCGTCGCTGAGTTCGGCGTATGAGAGGGATTTGAGATAGGATTCCGGATCCTGATCGTATTTTTCCTTCTCGTAGAGGCCGACATTGAGCCTCCTGATGTTCTCGCCGTTGATATAGACTTCAAGCGAATTTTCTTCAGTCATTCCGTCCGGGAGATATTTGTTTGAACGGATGAGTCCGTAATTGAGAACGACTTCCTTCTCCGATGCGTCCTTCTTGTATCCGAAGGTCTCGAAGGCATAGTTGGCGAGTCTGCCTTCCGAGTCCAGACCGACAGCGATGACGGTGTATTCGCCTGTCTTGTCGAATGACAGACGCACCTGTCCGCTGTTCCTGAGTTCGGAAAGGGTTGTGCTGACACGGCCGGCCGCTATGTCCTCCGCAAGTCCCGCTATGACGGATTCCGCAAGTTCACCGCCCTCCGTATAGAGTCTGACTGTCTTTATATCCTGTCCGAAAGTGACATCGACCGGAATGAAACCGTCATTGCCTGTTATTCCGGCCTTGAGAGTGATGTCGGTGTCGAGAGCCCTGCTGCCCGGAAGGATGATCCTGTGGAGACCGTAGGAATTGGTAGGATACCATCCGAGGACTGCCAGATGCATCTGCAGGGCATTTGCAGGGAAGGTGATGACTCCGTCCTTCATCGTACCGTAAATCGATGAGATGGAAGCATCGAATTCCTCATTTTCAACCACATAGGACGCTATGGATATTTCACCGTAGTCCGCACTCATGACGATGCCGGTCCTGAAGGTAGGAATCCATACCTTCTCCGGGTCGGTGGCGTCGATATAGGTGTAGTTCTGCTCCAGGCACACGCTTGAGGCGTTCATGCCGAACATACTGGTCATGTAATCTGCACCATAGACATCGAAGATCCTGTAATAGCCAGGCTTGTCGTCTCTCTCGTAGATTTCCACAGCCTGTTCGAGATTAGGCTGGGCTACGGAGAACCACTCAGGGAACACGCCGTCCCTCCAGAGGCCTGTCGTCTCGCCGTTGTCGCCGATGAGTTTGTTCCATTTGACACAGGTGACGCTGAAACTCAGGTGCGAAGCGTTCTGGGAGTAACTTGAGACATATTCGTCACCTTCCACCCTTATCGTGCAGTCGTATTTCACGCCTTGCCTAATGGTAGGGAAACGGACTTCTATCTCCGCTGTAGGAGAGTCTTCCTCAAAGCAGATTTCAGTGGCGGTGAATATGCCGGGATAATCTGATTCTATGGTCACAGGCACTTCCAGGGCACCTCTCGTATTGATACGCCTTACCGTGAAACGGACCGTCTTGGGGTCATCCGGACCCATCTGCAGGTCACCTGTCCCTTTCTGACTCGGGAAATAGATACCGTAGCAGTCCGCATTGTCCGGCTCTCCGAGTTCCGCGTTCATGGCCCTGTCGCAGGAAGCGCAGAGCAGATACACGGCCAGAGCCGTCATATATAACAGTATTCTTTTCATCTCTTTCATAATCTTACTGTGCAAGGTCTATCTTTCCTGAAGGGTCAGGGTTGTTGTTGCTGTCGTCGATAGCCGTGTTGGACTGGAATTCGGCACGGGTAATGACGATGTTCCACTGAGGTGAACGGCCTACGGTGTTGTACTTGAACACTCCGGCATGGTTGCTTCCCGGATATGAACGGGTTATGCCCATGTCGAGTCTCTTGTAGTCGAAGAGCAGGATGCCTTCTCCCCAGAATTCCACACGCTTCTGAAGCATCATTTCCGTCAGGAAATCCGACATCGATGACGGGTTGCGGCTGTAGGATGCGTCACGGTAGGTTGTCATGAATTTCTTGAGAAGGGTCTTGCCGGCTTCCACTCCCTTGAGCTGGGCCTGAGCCTCCATTTCTATGAAATACATTTCCTCGACACGCATGAGGCAGTAGTCGGCTGGGTTTCCGACGTTGAAGTCGGAACATTCGCCCATGGCCGGACGGAATTTGAGGGCCTGATAAGCCTTTGCAGAAGGCATTCCCGTGAGGAATTTCTGCTTGTCAGCCTCGGAACCTGCGAACTTGTAGGCGTAGTATTCCTCCTTCTTCGGGTCGAGCCATGAGTGCTTTCTGAAATCCGTGTCAGGTATCTGGTCGTAGAGTCTGGCACTGACTCCGAACTGTGCGTAGCGGGCATATCCCCATGATGCCTCGGACGAAATGTGAGAGACGAAGGTGAGGAGGTTGCCGAGGTTTTCCGCCACGAGGGAGAAGCCCCATATCCATGCGGCGTTGGCTGCGGCGTTGTTGAAACCGTTCACAGGGTCTTCCCACTGGGCCTGGGTCAGAGGCGAGAAGCCGCCTTCGTCAATGACCTTGCGGGCATATTCGGATGCCTTGGTGAACATTTCTTCACGAGGGAAGGCAGGATCTTCGGAATAGCCCAGTTCAAGATAAGCGCGGGCCTTGAGTCCATAGACCGCATTGAGGTTAGGGCGCGAGAATGTCCTGTCGGAAGGGTCGAGATATTCTTCCGCCTTGTCGAGGTCCGAGAATATGAATCCGTACATCTTGTCCCTCGTCACGCGCGGGTTGTTCTTAGTCTGGTCGAGTGTGGTGTTCTCATCGACGATAGGGACGGTGAGTCCGAGAATGTCGGCTGAAATGTCGGTGTAATCGTTCACCTTAGGTTCATAGAGCCTTGCAAGGTCGAGATAGCACATGGCCCTGTAGGCGTAAGCCTGTCCGAGGATGTCCTTGAGAGTCGCTTCGTCATCGGTCCCGGCGTTTTCTTCGAGAACCGGAGTAATGGTGAGGATGACATCGTTCACGAGACGGATCCATGTGTAGTAGGCATCCCAGAAGTAGGCGCAGTAGGTATATTGATAGCCCTGGGCCTCGTTCATGTCATAGGCATAGAAACGGTTGTAGAACGGGTTCTCAGCCATTGTCGCCATGTCTTCGAGCATGTGTTCGAAACGGAGATGTATGCCGGGAAGTCCGAAGTCGGTATGGTCACCGTAACTGCTTGCATATCCGATGGTGCCGGATGTGGTCATGCTGGCAGGAACCGCCTTGATCATAGACATCATGGCATTCTTCGATGCGGACACCTGGGCCTGAGTCTGCGAACCGCCGACAGGGAGTACTTCCTTGATGCAGGAAACCGACGTCGCGGCGGCGAGCAGGATCATCATATATATGGTGTATTTCTTCATAACTTGTCCGTTTTAGAAGGTCAGGTTGATACCGAATGAAACGGTTCTGACAGGTGAATAATTCTCTGCGCTTGTGCTTCCTGAAAGGCTCTGGCGAGGGTCGAGGCCCTGTCTGTAGGACCAGTACCAGATGTTGTCGCAGGTCACATAGAGTCTCAGGCGGCTGATCTTCGCCTTCTGGAGCATAGTTGCAGGGAAGTTGTATCCGATCTGGGCGTTCTGGAAGTTGAGGTAACTTGCAGGAACAAGGAACCTGTCTGATGATCCGTTGATGTTCTGGTCGTTATAGACGAAACGCGGAATGTCCGAATCGCTGTTCTCAGGAGTCCAGGCCTTGAGCACATCCTCGTGGAAGTTCGATCCCACGGTACCGCCCGGAGGAGCCATGTAGCCGGAATATCCGCCGTCGTATGTGAGTCCTCCGATAGAATAGGTGAAACTTGCCGAAATGTCGAAGTTGTAGAAACTCAGCGATGTTCCGAAACCTCCGTAGAGAAGCGGAGTAGGGTCGTCGCAGAGATAGTCTGTAGCCTCGGAGTATTCCGTTGTGGTCACACGCTTTACGCTTCCGTCTTCCTGTTCCTCGTCCTTGTACCACATAGGCAGACCGTTGGTCTTGTCAACTCCTGCATATTTAGGCATGAGGAAGGTGTTGAGAGGCAGACCCTCTCCGACGAACTTGTTGCCTGATGCATATCCTTCGTAACCGTCGATCGAACGGTTCTTGTGGGTGTCCGGAAGCATGAGGATCTTGTTGGTGTAGTGGGTGAAGTTGGCGTATGCGTCCCAACTGAAGTTCTTGCGGGTCATGATGTTGCCGTTGACCGCGAACTCGATTCCGGAGTTCCTCATGTCACCGATGTTGTCATAGTAGCCGGCGAATCCGTATGAGATCGGAATAGTCACATAGTAGAGCATGTCGGATGTCAGACGGTAGAAATACTCCGCAGAACCGGTGAGACGGCCTCGGAATAATTCGAAGTCAACACCGGCGTTGATGTTGGTGTTGGTCTCCCATGTGATGTTCTCGTTACCGATGGTCGCCCTCTTGATGGCTATTTCGCCGTCGGAATTGGTGATGGCGTACATGTCGGTATAGAGGTAGTCTCCGATGTTGTCGTTACCCTGAGAACCTACGGAAGCCTTTATCTTCAACATTCCCAGCCATGGAGTGCGCGGGAACCAAGGCTCCTTATCTATGAGCCAGCCGCCTCCCACTGACCAGAAACTGCCCCAGCGGTGATCCGGATGGAAGCGTGAAGAGGCATCGAGACGGTATGAAGCGCTGAGGAATATCTTTGTGTCGTAGTCATACTGGGCCCTGACGAAAAAGCCTTCGTTGTTGTACATGGACTTGGCCGAACTTGAACTCTGTCCGTCGATGACGGCGCCGTTGAGTTCCGTGTTGCCCATAGAGAACATGTTGCTCTTGGCGGCCGACAACGAAACTGTGGATGAATTGTAGGTCTCGTGTCCGAGAAGGACGGAAACATTGTGCCGTCCTGCGAACCCCCTGTTCCAGTTGAGGAGCTGCTGGAGATTGACATAGAACTGACGGCCGTGGCTCTTGGTGATGATACCGCCGTTGGTGGCGAACTGACCGTAGTACATGTTGAGTATCGAGGTGCTGCGCGTCTCGTCCACTCCCACACCGGCATTCAGTGTGAAGGTGAAATCCTTGAGGAACCTGGCCTCCACATAAGCGGTGCCGTTGATGGCGTTGCCTTCGCTGTTGCCCACATTGAGCCAGAGCTCCTGCAGAGCGTTGGAATTGGCTGCGTACGGTCGCACAAGGCCGGCGTTGGAACCGTTTCCGTAGTCGTATCTCTTGTAGCCCATCTCGTCATACATGATGTTGCCGTTTCCGTCTCTCAGATAAACAGGATAGATAGGGGCCACATTGGATGCGAAAGAGAATACATTGCCCGTGCCGCTTCCGTTACCGTTGTTCCAGTCGAAGTTGGAGTAGCCGGCGTTCATTCCTATCTTCATCCAGTCCTTGATCTGGTAGTCTATCCTCACGCGGGCGGTGTAGCGTTCCATGTCCTCGCCCTGGATCAGACCCTTGTTGTTGAGGTAGCCGAAGGATGCGAAGATCTGCGCGTTTCCTCCCGGAGAACCTGCCGCGCTGACATTGTACTCCTGACGGAGAGAGTTCCTGTAGGACTCCGCCATCCAGTCGTCCGGCTGGAGCCAGTAGTATTCACCTTTGTAGAGGACCTTGCGGCCGAATGTTGCGTTGGGGTTGAACTTTCCGTTCGTGCCGATGAGATTCTGGCCTTCCGGAACAGTGTAGGTGAGGTAGCCGAGACCTCCGTTGTCAGACGAGCCGGCCACATTGGCAGCGGCCTTGAGATTGGCGTCGGTGTCGGACATGCCCTGCTCAAGCCTGTAATAGTTGTAGAGGGCGTTGTAATGTGCCTCGTAATAGAGTTTCGGATCCTTGATGTACTCGTAACTTCTGAGGGCCTTGGTGTTGAGACCCCACTTGGCGTCGAGGGTCACGGAAGCCTCGCCCTTCTTGGCCTTCTTGGTGGTGATCATGATGACTCCGTTGGCTCCTCGCGCTCCGTAGAGGGCGTTGGAAGCGGCGTCCTTGAGGACGGTCATCGACTCGATGTCGGATGAGTTGAGGTTGTTCATATCACCGCTGTACGGCACTCCGTCCACGATGTAGAGCGGAGCGGTGCCGGCAGATATGGAACTTGTTCCTCGGATCTGGATGGAAGGGCTGCTGGACAGGGAACCTGACGATGTCGTCATCTGCACTCCCGCTACCATTCCTTCGAGGGCTCTGGTCACATCGGAAGACTGGACTTTGGATATGTCCTCGGACTTCACGACCGTGGCCGATCCGGTGAATGACTCCTTGGTAGCTGTACCGAAGGCTACGACGATGGTCTCTTCAAGCATCTCGGTGTCAGGTTCGAGGTTCACGTCGTGCTGTGTCTTTCCGTCCACCGGCACGGGAGTGTCCTTGTAGCCGATGGAAGAGAAGATGAGCAGTCCGTCAGCCGGAACCGCTATCGAATAGATACCGTCCATGTCGGTCATGCCTCCTGTCATCGTGCCGTCAAGCCTGATGGATGCGAAAGGCACAGGCTCGCCTGTGGAAGCATCCTTCACGGTTCCGGTGACGGTGATGTTCTGTGCATGGACGGCTGTCGCGGCCATCAGCAATGCACATGCAAGCATATATTTCAGTTTCTTCATATTCATTCTGTCCCCTCCTTATTGATTCAGATGGATTCTCACCGGGCAATCCTTGACGCTTCCACTGATCCGGTTAGGTGTTCCCGGATTGTCGTCTATGACATCCCATTCGAAATCATAGGTATCATCGCCGGTGCGTACGACCTTCACCCATCCGTTGATGGCCGGTGCATAGCCGTCGAGTATCTGGTGGCGGCCGGTCTCATAGTGGAGATACCAGTTGCCGCGCCAGCCGTCTTCGGACCATGTGTAGCCGCGGCGGGCATTGCATCTGTCATAACTTGTGATGCCGAGGCCTTCAGCCCAACCCGGATGCTGCTCTGCATAATAAGGGTCGAAGATCTCATCGTGCGGACGGCCCATACGGCTCACATAGATCTCATACATTTCAGCGGTCTTTTCAAGGTTCGGCTGCAAGGTATAGATGTATGTCTTTCCGAGTTCCGGAGCGATCTGTCCCTGAGAGCCGAGAGGCAGGACAAATTCGAGCACCATCACGTCACCGTCTGCACAATATGCCTCCAGACGGTCAGGAATGCCGTTTTCATTATCATCCTGAAGCCATGGTATGTCGTATTCTTCCTCGTTCCAGTCGCGTGGTTCAAGGTAGAGTTGCCACGCTTCCGCTATGTCGTAGTCCCATTCTTCCTCAACATTGTTCCTGTGGAGGGTCTCGATAAGACGGAGCGTGCCTCCTGTGACCTTGGACATGTCGCAGTCCACATCATGGTCGAGGGTCGTGAGGTAACTCTCCGTCGTTGCAGCCGCCTGATTATCGACAAGCACATCGCCTTTCCACACTCCGGAGATGGTTCTGTTCGCAGTGGTGAACGAATAGGTCAGAGTGCAGGCCCTCGTCTTGGCGGCCTTTGTCCCGGATGTCTCGTCATAAGCCACATCCACCATTCCGCCGGCGATGAATTCCATCGTTCCCTCTCCGTCAGCCGTCTGCTGGAGTATATATGATCCGAATGGGGTGGAATCCATCAGGAGACCCGGAAGAATCGTCCATCTCTGGAAAAGGGATGTCGATGTAGTGGTCGATACGATATACATTCCTTCCTCAAGGACAGGCTCCGAGTTGCCGGAGTAGAGTCTTGAGAAGAAATTCAGTGTGATATATACTCCCGGAATGTCGGTCATCTCTCCTGACTCGGATATGAATCCCTTTGTGGAAAGATTCACGATGAAATTGCCTGCGCCGTTGCCGAAGAGGTCACCGTTGTAGATGCACTCAAGGTCAGGGAAAGGCATGTCGATGATGTCATCCGTAGCAGAGAGCATTGCAGGGGCGGCCAGCATGTAGTCTGCGACCTTTATGTCGGAAAAGCAGACATAATCGACCGTGTCCACTGTCTCGCCCTTGGAAACTACAAGTCCGCTTGCCGTGATCCGGTAGCCGTCTGTCTCGTCATGACTGACGGACACTGTGCCGGACTCCAGATTCCAGCGGGACTGCGTAGAGCCCACCATCCTGCTCATATATGAAGCAGAAGCGTCCACGGTGTTGATTTCGCCTGTAGCAGAGACATGATAATCCCCCGAAGGGATTACCATATCCGCATCCTCATCAAGAAGCGGTGTCCTCAACTTGAGCACGAGCATGTCTCCTTCCGAGTCCAGATACGGGCTGTCAAGATAGTCCTGATAGCATCTTGCATCGCTGAGGACAAGAGAGAATACGCCTATGCCGTCATAGTTCAGATTGCCGTAATACATGCCAAACTGAGTGTCCTGAAGCACTGTGGCACCTTCCGGCAACCACACTACAGGCTCGTCAGGCTTCAGTTCATCCGGCTGCTGACATGCGGCCGCCAGGGCCAGTACGGCAATTGTTGTCAATATCGTTCTTTTCATCATTGGTATCAAGCTTTTGTTTTAGAATGCCAATATGTAGCGGACCTTGTATTTCTTGTTTGTCTTATCCATATTGGTCTGTCCTCCCTGAAGGAAATGCACAGCCGCAGCCCAAATTGTGACGCCATCGTTCTCAGTCGAGCTCCAGTAATATGCCCTGACATTGAATGTCCATTTCGTCTCCGGAACAACTCCGCCTGCGGTCCCTATGTTCGCAGACACGACAGAGAAGCTGTCCTTCAGAAGAAGGAGTTCGGCATACGACGGAACATACCAGCCGGAAGTGCCTTCAGGAGCATCTGCAGGACATCCGTCGGCGACAAGCACCCTGCTGTCCGGATTCGCTTCATTGTAGGCGCGGATCGCCTTGGTGTTGCTGTAACCGCAGTAGAGGGACTCGCTTGTAAGAGGCACATATCCGGCCTCCTGTTCCGCAGCCCATGCAGCGACATTGGCAGAAGGATTCTGCCAGTTGATGCCTTCGGAAGATTCATCAAGAGAAACCACCAGACCATGGGTACATCCCGGATGGTCGGCAGAAAGCACATCGTCCGTATTGGTCGCATTGGTCTTGGCGAATACGATTCCCACTACAGGATTAGAGGAATCATCCTTATATTCTGAAGAATATGTGCCGTCTGCATAGAAGTAGTCGCCGATGTTCACCTCGGTCACATTCTCCTTCACCGTCACCTCACATTCGAGTACCCTTCCGTCAGAAAGCGTTGCAGTCACAGTGGCGGTGCCCGATGACACTGCAGTGACGTCGCCTCCGCTTACTGTAGCGACAGACTCGTCAGACGAAGCCCATACGATTGTCCTGTCGAGATACTTGTTGTCGTCAGGCTCGAAAGTCACATAGATTTCCGTGGTCTCGCCTATCTCCATGTCCAGGTTTGTCCTGCTCAGATAAGCGTTCTCGATAGGGACAGGCACGACCTCGACAGTCACCGTCTGCCAGATGTGGTCGAATGACTTGGAGCCGCTGAGGGTTCCCACAAGGTATTCATACACATAATGCGAGAACGCCTTGAGCACATAAGTACCCGGAGCGACAGGAGTGAATATGCCGTTGAAAAGGTCGCCCAGACGAGGTACTTCAGGGCCGCTCACCGGTGTCCAGGCTACATCCTGGCTAGCATCTTCCGGAGATATGGTGGCCACTAAATTATAGGTTTCTCCGACTGTCATGGTCACGGGAGCGTCTGTGACCGTAAGTGACTCCGGCCATGCCCTTACCGCAAGTATGACGATCGAAGCCTCCATGTTGTCTGCCTTGAGGGTGACGGTGACTTCCGTACCCTTATCATCAAGTTCCTTTCCGACTACAGTCACATGTCCCTTATCGTCAACGGTCGCGATTGCAGGATCCGATGAAGTCCATGTCATCGAAGCCGGCTGATACGGGTCTCCGTTTTCATCGCTGCAGTTCCATATTATGTCTGTGCCTGCTCCGGAAGGCAATCCGATCGCCGCCTCATCGTCAAGCACCAGTTTTATCTCGAAATAGACTACCTCAGGCTGCTTCTCAAGCACCTTTATTCTTCCGGTCGTGAATGTCTTGGATATTTCATCTGTTACGGTGACATTCACGAAGCCATCAGGCAGATAGGCATCGAAACGCACCTTGTACTCGACGGCACTTACCTTCTCGTATTTGAATCCCAGACCCGGATCGCTTGGCTCGAACTCCCACACAAGGTGCTCTGTATCATAGCCTTCAGGCCGGACCGTAACCTTGACGCTTTCCCAACCGTCTTCGCCCTCTGTGATCTCTGACGGCATTTCCAATGAGAGTGATTCAGCAGGTATGACCTTCTCGGAAACCGCTATCACCGCTGTCTGGCTTACATCCGAATTCGCATCCGAAACCTTCACGGAAAGGCTTGCACCTTCGACAAAAGAAGTGAACCTCACCTTGTAAACGGAAGCCGATACCTTCTCTGTCTCATATTCAAGTCCGGTCTTGTCCGGTGTGAACTCCCATTCGAGGTTGTCCATGTCATAAGATGACGGCTCGACCTGAGCCTTGACCTCTCCCCATCCGGCTCCTGCTTCCAGACTTTCCGGTGCGGTGAGGATGATCTTGTCCGCCTCGATGTCGGAGACAGTGACTGTACATGAAGCCTCCTTGCCTTCCACTACGGCTGTGACTGTGGTCTCGCCGTTCTTGAGTGCCGTCAGCAGACCGTCTGCATCAACGGATGCCACCGCATCGTCGGACAATGTCCATGCAGGCTTCGCTTCCGAGTTGCTGATTACCAGTTCCCCGGCAAGCGGCAATGTGTCCCCTACCTTCAGAGAGTAGGCCGCTTCCTTGAATTCCACCTTGACCTCGGCCTCCTTATTACAAGAAGTCAAGGCAAGAACCGCTGCAAGGATACTGGCAGATATGTATATGATTCTTTTCATAATATTATGGTTTATCTTGATAATGTCATTGTCGATATGGCCGGAACTGCGGAATCGGCAGTCATCGGTACAAGTCCGGCATACATGAACGAGATGTATGAATAATTGAAATACAGGAACTCCGCATCATAGTGGACGCCTCCCATATCGAATGAGAACACTTCAGGAGTGACTGAAGCGTTGTTGTCATCGACAAGGTGGAACCTTGCTATCCTGATGTTCGCGACATCGACCGGCACCTCGGTCATATAGCCGCTGTACTCCACCTCAACGCATCCATAGAGATAGAAGTCGTAGAGTTCGGCAAGAGTCTCGTCAGGAAGATCGGCCAGAGCCTCCGACACGACATAGACATCTCCTGAGGACTTCTCGAAATACAGAAGTATAGGGAGATCGTCCGGCACTGTCTTGAAATAGTCGGATGCAGAAGTGGATTCATAGCCGTACATCCTGTAGTAGAGATTGTTCTCGTCAGACTGTATGTCCACTTCATAAGTAATCTTCGTGTCCTTGTACCTTCCGGAAAGAGTCCATCTGCCGACCCATCTGCGGTAAGCGTCCGAAGCGGTCTCCTGAGCAAGGCTGAACTCGGTCCGGGCATAATAACCTGTGAGTTCCCCTTCGGCATCGATTCCTATCATGAAGGCCACATAGTCGCCATGTCTGAGACGATCCTCGACGAGTTCGCTGTCCTCACAACTGACGACATTCACCCATTTGACATGCTCCAGATTACGGAAAGACACATAATCTTCAAAACATTTCCTCAGATCGCCGCCATAAGCCGACTGGAAATCCGCCTTCGAAAGCAGGCATGGAACATAGGTATTGAGGCTGTCCACATCCGTCACTTTACATTCAAGCACTTCCGACTCGACATCGGGATCATCGGCGGAGACCCTGCGCTCCTTGTAGGAGATGCTCCAGGAAGGATGAGGCTCGAATACTGCCGGGTCGCGGAGTGTCACGAATACGAGTTCTGCCACGTCTCCGAGAATGCTGCCGTCAGGAGACACCATACCAGCTATCAGCCTGTAAGAGGTCCTGGCATCCAGGTCCTCAAGAGTTATGTTCCTGTTTGTTCCCGTGTTTCCCATGATGTGACCATCGGCTTCCACCGTCTTACTGATGTATGAGGCCAGAAGTTCTTCCGCATCCGCATCCATATCCTGAGTCAGCGTGTAACACCACAGATCATCCCGGCTTCCGTCATGCGTCAGGCGCACATAAGCGGTTTCCTGAAGGGCCTCGTCAAGTCTGAGATTCACCACGGCTGTCTTCACTTCATCAGGCACGATGTCATCCGAGCAACCGGAGGAGCAGATCACGGACAGTCCTGCCATCAGGAATGACATAGCCCTTGCAACGAATTTATCTTTAAGAGTCATTTTATATCGGTTTACCTTTTTATAAAAGATTTTCCTTGCAAAGGTACAATATTTTACATTACAAAAAGCAAAAAATATTACAAACTGTAAATTTTACCCCCCCCATCTTACAATTCATAACTTATACAACGTCATAAGATTACAGAACATAAGCATCCGACAGCAGGGAGATTACGGCTTTTTCAGCCTTGGAAAAGCCGTCATGACCGGCGGAGTGCCCTGTCACTCCTCCGCATCTTCATATTTCATCAACAAATTTCTGATTTTCAAATCTCTTTATTATATTTGCGCCCTGAACAATTATTTTTAGACAAGTGGAACCTCCCAGTCCTATATTGAAAGAACAGAAAGTCTCTGCGGATCAGATGTCTGATGATCCGTTGTCCAGCAGCGTATTCATGGTTATGGGCAGCACCTCCGGCGAAGGTCAGGAGGCTTGTTATGTGTGTGCATGGTCTGCACGCACGGGATTGTCGTATATAGGGGTGCCGGGACAGACGGCTTCATGACGAACATTTATATTATATGGCACTATATTTAAGAAAGAAACTTGACAACAAGGCTGAGATTGCCGTATGGCATGTCACAGAGACGGAAAAGGAACTGCTTGACCTCGTTTCCGTACCTAACGATGAACTTGAAGAAATTTCACTTTTCCGCAGCGAGAGCCAGAGAAGGCAGAAGCTTGCGGTGAGGGCCCTCATCAACGAGATGTTCGAGGAGAGGATGTACCTCAACCACCACGACAACGGCAAACCTTATCTCGAGAACTGCGTCACTAACATAAGCATCACCCACACAGAGAATTACGTTGCAGTGATAATACACGATGAGGAAGAGGTAGGAATCGATGTGGAGTCTTTGGACAGGGATTTCTCTGCTGTGGAGAAGAAGGCTCTTTCGGAGGACGAGATCGAGGACCTCGACGACGAGAAGAAGAACGAGCAACTCGCTATCTATTGGTGCGCAAAGGAGGCCATCTATAAAAGGATGTCTCAGAACAGGGTCGATTTCGCGGAGCAGATCGAGGTGGAGAAGTTCAATCTCCGCAAGGAGGGCGAGCTTGAAGCGACCTTCATCCACAAGGATGAGTTCGAGGAGGAATTCGACCTCGAATACCTTATCTTCGACCGCCATGTGCTCGTGTGGTTGGTGGGATAGCCGGATGTAACATAAAAGTTAGCCAATTTATATATTTTATAAATAATTTTCATTTATAATCACCTGTTAATTATTATGTTAACAGGTGATTTTTGTTATTGTTGATAACTTTTTTCTTATTCCTTCAGGATTTGGATTATCTTTGCTGACCAAGTTCCGCAAGAGAACTTTTCAAGTTAAATTTCTATCCTATACATATATTATGGTAAAGCATGTTGTAAAGCGCGACGGCAGGGTCGTGATATTCGATAAGAGAAAGATAGTTGATGCCATCCTCAAGGCGATGGATGTGACTGAAGGCGGCGAGGACATCGTACTCGCAGCGGAGATTGCGGCGGCCATTTCGAAGATAAATGTCGATAACATGAGCGTCGAGGACATTCAGGATCAGGTCGAGAACGAGCTGATGAACAGTCCGCGCAAGGAGGTCGCCAAGAAGTATATCGCATACCGCAACCAGCGTAACCTTGCCCGCAAAGCGAAGTCGCGCGAGATATTTCAGGAGATCATCGATGCACAGGCGACCGAGATCACACGCGAGAATGCCAACATGAATGCCGACACTCCTGCAGGAATGATGATGAAGTTCGCTTCGGAGTCAACCAAGTCGTATGTCGATGAATGCCTCCTGTCCGATGATGTGAAGGATGCAGTGAAGAACAACTACATCCACATCCATGACAAGGACTACTACCCTACCAAGAGCCTCACCTGCATCCAGCACCCTCTGGATAAGATCCTCGAGGAGGGTTTCTTCGCCGGCCACGGAGAGTCACGTCCGGCAAAAAGGATAGAGACGGCAAGCATCCTCGGATGCATATCGATGGAGACGGTGCAGAACGAGATGCACGGAGGTCAGGCTATTCCTGCATTCGATTTCTATATGGCTCCTTTCGTCCGCAAGACTTTCCAGGAGGAGCTTGACAAGATAGCCGAAATCAACGGCGAGGATTATTCAAGGCTCTACGATGTGAAGATAGACGACTATATCCGCAGGGAACTGATAGGCATACAGGGAATCGACAGAGTCATCCAGCATGCCATCAACATGACCGTGAGCCGTGTGCATCAGTCCATGGAGGCTTTCGTGCATAACATGAATTCCATCCATTCACGCGGCGGAAATCAGGTGGTGTTCAGTTCTATCAATTACGGTACTGACACTTCTGCCGAGGGACGATGCGTGATCCGAGAGATCCTCAACACGACATACGAAGGCGTGGGCAACGGTTCCACAGCCATCTTCCCTATCCAGATCTGGAAGAAGAAGCGCGGAGTGAGCTATATGCCTGAGGACCGCAACTATGACCTCTACAAGTTCGCCTGCAAGGTGTCTGCACGCCGTTTCTTCCCGAACTTCGTGAACCTCGACGCTCCTTTCAACCACCACGAACTCTGGAATCCGGACGATCCTAAGAGATACCGCTATGAGGTGGCTACCATGGGATGCCGCACCCGCGTATTCGAGAACAGGTTCGGACCAAAGACTTCAATCGGACGAGGCAATCTTTCGTTCACGACAATCAACATCGTCAAGCTCGCCATCGAGTGCATGGGAATCGAGGACCGAGAGGACAGGATCCACGAGTTCTTCAAGAAACTTGACTGGACTCTGGAGATAGCGGCCAAGCAGCTTCACGAAAGATTCAATTTCCAGAAGACCGCTCTCAAGAAGCAGTTCCCTCTTCTGATGGGATCCCTGTGGATGGACAGCGAGAAGCTCGGAGACAACGACACTATCGAGTCTGTAATCAACCACGGAACCCTCGGTATAGGATTCATCGGTCTGGCCGAAACTCTGATAGCCCTCATAGGCAAGCATCACGGAGAGTCGGATGAGGCTCAGGAGCTCGGTCTGCGCATTGTCACCTTCATGAGAGGCAAGATCAATGAGTTCTGCGAGACCTACAGACACAATTACAGCGTGCTTGCAACACCTGCCGAAGGCCTTGCTGGCCGGTTCACGAGGGGTGACAGGAAGAAGTTCGGTGTGATTCCGGGAGTGACCGACAAGGACTACTACACCAACTCCAACCATGTGCCTGTATATTACAAGTGTACTCCAAAGCATAAGGCTGAAATCGAGGGCCCATACCACGCGCTTACCGGTGGCGGACATATCTTCTATGTGGAGATCGACGGCGATGCCACCCACAACCCAGAGGCTATTATGTCAATCGTCGATCTGATGGACAAGTACAACATCGGATACTGTTCGGTGAACCATAACCGCAACCGCTGCATGGACTGCGGTTTCGAGAATGCGGAGGAAGGTCTTGAGAAATGCCCTCACTGCGGTGGCACCAACATCGACTATCTCCAGCGTATCACAGGCTACCTTGTCGGTACCACAAGCCGATGGAACGGAGGCAAGCTTGCTGAGTTGCGCGACCGCGTGGTGCATAAATAATTCTACCGATCATTCAGTTTCTCCACCGAAACCTACCTTTTGATGGAGAAAGCTGATCTCGACCGCAACTTCTCCACGAAAGCCGACCTTTGGGTGGAGAAAGATGTTCTGAACCGCAACTTCTCCACGAAAACCTACCCTTTGGTGGAGAAAGCTTGGTAAGAAATTATTTATAAGGTATTACGGAGACGGTGCCCGGAATGGCATCGTCTTCTTTTTTTGTAAGGTGGATAAGACGCTGGTTGGAACTGCCACGGAAATGCAGCTCCGGGTCACGAAGTTCCTGTATGAAAGGGCCGTCAACAAGGGTATCGATATAGGGTAGAATCATGCTCAGACGAGGATCTGCAAGGATTTCCTCGTATGTGAATCCGGTATAGCACCAGATGTTCTTTGAAGTCTCTTCCTTGATGCGCCGGGCCAGTTCGGTGAAGGCTTCCACCTGATAGAGAGGGTCACCTCCCGAAAAGGTCACATTGGAGAACTCATCTGCCTTTATGATGTCGAGAAGTTCATCGACCGACATTTCCCTGCCGCCTCTGAAGTCCCATGACTGGGGATTATGACAGCCGGGACAATGATGGGCGCAGCCTGCACAATAGATGGAGGTGCGCAGACCGGGGCCGTCAGCCATCGTCTCCTCAATTATATCCAATATTCTGATTGTCGCCATGGCAGAGTTTTTTATCCAGGGGAGCAGGGCGGACGTCATCCCACGACTTTATGGCATCATAGGCTTCGCGGGAGCCGTAATATGCCTCAAACTTTTCCGGATCGTTCTCAACCCACCACTGGGTACCCATGCCTTTTTCGAAGGCGAACGGCTTCATGAACATCTTGACCGCCCAGGCCGGTGCGAGAAAGGCAAGGCTGTAGAACCACGGCAGCTTGGATTTCATGGTGGCGAAATATTCGTCTATCGGAGTGTTGGCGCGGAAGTGCAGGATCTCGTCGAGGCGGTCTGCATCCTTATACCACATTCCGTGGAAATTCTTCAGGGCAAACCACTGAGGTTCAAAGACTTTCTCCGGACCTGGCAGACCGAGTCCGTTGAGAAGGCGTGTCTCGAATTCATAATTCGTCATGCGGTATTGCTCTCCGCTGCTGATATTATAGGCCTTGTTCCAGAATTCCTCAGGCACCCAGTCTTCGCAGACCTGGGCAAGGAGGCGGCCGGAATCTTCTATGGTCGCCCATTCGAGGACGCCGCCCACAGGAACATGGAAGGCCGTCGGATTCACCACCTTGAGAATGCCCGGATACAGGATGCCGCTCTGACGGAGGGACACCCATCTCTTGAGTCCTGCTGATGCGAAGATTTCTTCCGAACGTATCTTCGACAAGGCATACATGTCGTATTTTGCCGGAGTCTGAGGCTCATCAGCGTCGCCCCAGTGCCGAGGCGGGTTGCGGTCGCCGTACTGGGCCACCGAGCCGATATACACGACCTTCATTTCGTCCCTGTGCGGCTGCGCGAGGACTGCCTTCACCACGTTTTCTGCAGATCCGACATTGACCTTGAGGGTCTTTTCCGGATAATAGTCGGCCGCCGGCGAGACCATACCGCCGACATGAAGGACATAGTCGGAGCCATTGACGCCTGCAAGAACGTCTTCATAGCGGGTGAGGTCACCCCATATTACTGTTACCGCCGGGTCGTCGAGATACTTGTCCAGCATCTTATGATTCTTCTTGCTGTCGCGCGCCAGAATACGGAGATTGAAACGGTCTCTGCGTCTGTAGAGTTCCTGGAATCCGGCCCATCCCATGTTTCCGGTGGCGCCGGTGAGGAATATTGTCTTTTTCATTGGTCTTGTTTTTATTTTTACATTCCCCGACAGGCTCGGAGATAATGTCAGGATTACAGCTGCCGTCGGGATATTATGACTACTTCAGCCACTGCTCGGGATTCTGAGGTTTGGATTCCTTCCATAGTTCGAAGTGAAGCTGGGTCTGGCCGTTTATGGTGTCGATGGTACCGAGCACATCGGATGTCTTGACTTTGTCGCCTTCCTTGACCTTGACGCTCTTGAGCTTGCAGTATAGTGTGAAATAGTTTCCATGCTGGATCATCACGCACTGGTTGTAGCCGGGCATGACCATCACCTGCTTCACGACTCCGTCAAACACGGCCCTGATCTGTGTATCCTTGCCGAGGGCTATGTCGAAACCGTTGTTCGGAGGAAGCTGGAGATTCTTATATACAGGGTGATAATGTTTTCCGAAACGATCGACCACAGGACCGTCTGCAGGCCACGGGAGCTTGCCTTTGTTCTTGGCGAACTGGGCGTCGAGCTTTGTGTCAACCACCGTCTTGTCGGAGCCTTTGCCTGAAGATGACTTCATGGCTGCAGCCACAATCCTTTCTATCTCTCTGTTGAGGGCATCGACCTCCTTCTTCTTTGAAGCAAGCTGCTGCTGATATTTCTTCTTGTCCCGGTTCAGCTGCTTCACGACCTTATCCACCTTGGCTTCATCCTTCTTCAGTTCCTCAAGTTCCTTCACACGGCCTTCCTTGACCTTTTCCGCATCCTTCTTCATCTGTGCAAGCCTCTGCCTCTCCGATTCCAGTTCCTCCTTTACCTTCCGGATTTCCTGGGCTTCGTTCTTCATCTGGTTCGAAAGATTCTTGAAGTATCCGAAACGTCTGAAAGCCTGGCCGAGATTGTCGCTGGCCAGCATATACATATACCATACCCGCGCATCCCTGTTCTTGTAGGCGCTGCGCACGAGACGGGCATAATGGGCAGTAAGGGTATCGACCCTCGCCTGAATCTTGTTTATCTGACGCTGAGTGAGATAGATTTCATCGTTGAAGCGGCGGATTTCCTTGTCGCTTTCCTCCACGAGAGCCTTTCTGTTGGCCACTTTCTTGCGGATGAGTGAGAGGTCGGAAAGCATGGTGCTGCTTTTCGAAGCGTTCTCGGCAAGCTGCCTGTCTATGATGGCAATCTCCCTCTCGAGACGGGCCTTCCTCTCTTCCTGGGCCGACGTGTTCTGTGCGTATGCAGACCCCGTCATCACGAGAAAGGCTACAAGACATATAATATATCTTCCTGCCGTCATTTCTTCACCTCCTGCCTTTTAGCCTCTATCTTCTCGTCAAGCCCCGGGATTTCCCCCGCATTCTTCTGCTTCGCCATATTCCAATAGACAAAGGCAAGTTCGTATTCCTCAAGGGCATAGAGCACTTCCGCATAATGGTCAAGAATGACCGGACTGTCCTTACCTCCATAGAGCATCGCATGTTTGAAAAGCGGCTTGGCCTCATCCGAGCGGCCGAGAAGATGAAGTATCCATGCGTATGTGTCGAGATATGTAGAATTGTCAGGCTCCTGACCGATCGTCTTTTTGCTCATGGCCAAAGCCTTCTTGAGCTTCCTGCCCTCCATGCTGAGGTGATAGGCATAGTTGTTCAGCACATAGGCGTAGTCCGGATTGATTTTCAGTGCCTTTTCGTATGCCTTGTAGGCCTTCTTATAGTCGCCGAGATTCTGTTGCATGTCCCCTATCGTTGACCATGCCCTCAGGGTGGCCGAACTGTCGTTCGGTGCCACTTCTATCACCTTGTCGCATATATCGAGAACCTTCTGATAGTCACCGAGATAGAAATCTCCCATGCTTGCCATTTCAAGGAAGGCAGTCTCCTTCGGGAAACGCTCGAAAGCCTTGCGGCCTTCGTCCGAAAGTTCTTTCCACTCGCCGGCGTACATCAGGAATTCGACATACGTCGCCGCTGCGGAATAGCTGTCCGGATAGGCCTCGGCGTTCCGGATGAACATCTCCTTTGCCTTGTCATTGCGTGAAGTGGAATAGAAATATGCTCCTGCCGTCTGCAGGGCCGTGCTGTCCGCTCCATGCCTGCCGACAAGCTTGTTCATGACGGTATCCATCTGAGGCATATATGTCCTGATGAATTTCGGATCTGTCTGACGTATGACCGCAAGAAGATAGTCCGTCTTGCCCTCTACCGGCACGCCGTCTATTTCAACCAAAGTGCCCAATGTCCGGAAATATTCTTCATAACGCCGGGTCATCCTCTGGATTTCAGCCTTGCCGAGAAGGGCAGGTGCATAATCCGGAGCTATGGAAAGAGCCTCGGAATAATATGCAAGCGCGGTGGAATCGTTGTACGTCTCCATTTCATGGTCGGCCAGAGTCGTGAGGATATATGGAGATGAATAGTCCCGGTTGAAGTCCTTCAGGGTCCTGATGGCCTCTTCTTCGCGGCCGAGGGTACGCAGGATGTTGTAACGGAACATTGCGACGGACTCGTTCATCCCGAAGATCTTTTCTATTTCGCCCATCGTCTCAAGGGCCTTCTCATATTCTTTCTGGGAGGTATAGAGATCGACGATGTCGAGATAGAGCTCGCTCTTCTTCGGGAAATCCTCAAGCATGGCCTCATACAGGCCCGTAGCCAGTTCGGGACGTCCCGTCATGGAATAGAGGCGTGCCAGCCTGTACCTGTACCAGAAGTTATCGCCGTCTATGTCCATGGCCCTGCGGAAATATTCCTCACCTGCTTCAATTTCGCCCTTGCCGAGAGAGACCAATGCAAGATAGTACCATGCAGCATCGTCCCGGTCGTTGTCGGATACGATGTCCCGAAGTATGGATCCGGCTCCGTCGAGGTCCCTTGCATTATATTTTGACACTGCGGTGAGCAGCAGGTTTTCATTGACGCTTTCAACACGAACATTCTGCGCTGAAAGAGACTGACCAGATGCCGCCAGAGCCGTTATAACTATAAATATGTATCTATATATATGCTTCATTTCAAATTTGGGGAAGAAAAACATACAAAAATAACACTCAATTCCGGAAAAATGCATAAGTTTGAAAAAAATGTTGTCCGAATGCAACATCAAGGGTCCGTTTTGCATCTATTTCGGGCTGAACAATAAGGAAACTTCAGGACCCAAAAGAAAGGAAAGTGGCAGACAACTTTGATTTCCAGCTTGTTGAATCATGCAGAAAGGGTGATCGCGCGTCCCAGAAGGCCTTATATGACCGTCTGGCGCCCCGTATGTACCCTATATGCATAAGATACGCAGGAGACAGAGAGGTCGCGCAGGACATCCTGCAGGACGGGTTCATGACATTGTTCACTAAGCTTGAAGATTACAAGGGGGACGGTTCGTTCGAAGGCTGGGCCAGAAGGATATTCGTCACGACGGCCCTGATGTATCTGCGGAAGAAG
Organism: uncultured Muribaculaceae bacterium; assembly: GCA_964466235.1. Classification (GTDB taxonomy): domain Bacteria; phylum Bacteroidota; class Bacteroidia; order Bacteroidales; family UBA932; genus Cryptobacteroides. The sequence continues at coordinate 23,930 of CAYXMV010000007.1, forward strand.
GATGCCCTGAAGATGAGTGACGAACTGGATGCGGTGAGAGGGATGAAGTCGGACACGGTGACGCAGATGCAGGATCTCGGATACAAGGAGCTGATGGAGCTGATTATGTCGCTTCCGCCGGGGTTCAGAACGGTATTCAACCTTTACGCGATAGAAGGTTTTTCGCACAAGGATATAAGCGAGATGCTCGGAATATCGGAAACCACTTCAAGAACGCAGCTGAGCAGGGCAAGGACATGGCTGCAGAACAAGATTAAAGAAAGAGAAAATGTTTGAGGACAAAAATAATATAGAATCCGACCTTCTGATGAGATCTATTCTCGAGGGTGCACAGGAAGAGGTTCCTGAGCATGTCTGGGACAGGATTTCGGATGGCATGGACAAGGCTTCAAAAGGCAGGACCGTGGTGCTCCCGTGGAGAAGGGCTGTGGTCGGTTTTGGTGTTGCAGCTGCTTTAGCTGTGGGACTCGTGCTCAATCACGGAGGTTCTGATGAGCTTGTGCCTGAGACCGCAGGAGAGGATATGATTGCCGTAGTGGAGATGCCTGAGGATGCAGAGGCCGAGGATGTGATGATAGCTCAGGTGAGGGAGAAGGCTTTGCCGGAACATATCGGCATGGTTGCGGAACATGTCGCAGATGTGAAGGTCATCAGCATGCCGGCAAAGGAGGATGTTCCGGAAGAAGGGACGGCGGACGAGATAACGGATGGAGAGGCTTTGACTGAGAACATCCCTTCCGAGGGGGTGCAGCAGAAGGAGATGCAGCCGGAAAACGTAAGGAAGGAAAGCGAAAGGAAGGAAAGCGATCTGACCTACAGATATAAGGAAGAGTACATGCCTTCGGAATGGGAGGAGGAAGATGAGAAGGAAGGCAGGAATGTGGGGACATCGTTAGTATTGTCCGGCGTGGCCGGGACAAACGGAACAAAGTCCGGCCCGAATCCGCTCAGGAGACAGCCTTCCATCTCCACTGCCCCGTCAAAGACAGGCGTGAAAAAGACGAGCACGAATTCGACATACGGCATCCCGATGTCTTTCGGAGCAGGTGTCAAGATCGATTTCACGGAAAGATGGTCTTTGGGAGTCGGACTCAACTACACGCTCCTCACGACAAAGTTCTACGGCAAATACATCAAGGTAAATGAAAACGGCGGAGAAGAATTCAACATATCATCGGATGTCCGCAACAGCCAGCACTATGTAGGAATTCCCGTGAACGCCTTCTACAATATCGTTGACAGCAGATACATCAACTTCTACACATACGCCGGAGGTACGGTGGAGAAATGCCTTTCAGACCATTATCAGATGCTCGGAAAGGACATCAACCATATCGAGAAAGTGAAGGGAGTCCAGCTCTCGGCAAATATCGGTATCGGAGTCGAATTCCTTCTCGGCAGACATCTCGGACTCTACATAGATCCGAGCCTCCGATACTACTTCAACACAGGGCAGCCGGCAAGCATCAGAACTGCACAGCCTCTAATGTTAGGCTTTGAAATGGGTCTTAGGGTCAAACTCTAAGACCCTATTTCTTGGAAACCGTTTGAGAAACTGTTTAAATCTCTGACTTTTCATGAGAAAACAGCAGTCCGGAATCAGTCGTTCCGATATATCGCGAAGAGGGCCGATCCCGAGCCTGACATGCTGGCATAGACGGCACCGCTTTCGTATAGAGACATCTTGATGGCGGCGAGTTCGGGATATTTGTCAAAGACAGTGGTCTCAAAATCATTGACAAGGCAGTCCTTCCATTCCTCGACAGGCCTTGCAAGCACTTCTCTCAGAGGGATTTCAGGCATCTGAGGCCTTATCCCGCGGTATGCGTCGGCCGTCGAGACGGCTATGCCCTCCGGAGTGATGACCTTCAGTTCGTATTCCGCCTCATGCCCGGCGCTGTCCTTTCCTCCGAAATCAATTCCCTCCAACGGATACTCCGTAAGGATCTCCCCCCTGCCCTCACCTATCATGGGACGGTCATATATGAAGAAAGCGCAGTCGCTTCCCAACCGGGAGGCATAGGCCGCAAGATCGGTTTCGGTGAGCCCGAGGCCACACAGGTCATTGAGCATCTTCAGGGCAAAGGCGGCATCGGACGACCCGCCTCCGAGACCGGCACCCACCGGCGATGTCTTTTCAAGGAATATCTTCACCGGCGGAAGCTTATGGTCATCCGCAAGGATCATATATGCCTTTGCACACAGATCCTTGAGGGGGTCCCAGTCAACACCTTCCGCGCGGGCGATGGTGATCATCAGCTTTCCGTCCTCCGAGATCCCCTGGACCAGCGAAGGGTGCTCGCCGTCTCTCCCGCAACTGTTCCCGTATTTTGCAAAAAGAGCAGCTGAAGTGCGGCTGTAATCGTCTCCGACAACGATTTCAAGGGTGTCGAAGATGTCGAAATACGGCACGAACAAGGTCTCGAGGTCATGGAATCCGTCCTCTCTCTTCCTGAGCACATTCAGACCTAAGTTTATCTTTACATTCGGGTGAGTTATCATAACATTGCCTTTTATACTTCAAACATACGCAAAAACTTTCATTTAATCCCGCCGCAAAACGGATTTTTGAATGATTTCAAACCTTTTTTGTATGTATTTAAACATAGATTGATGCAAAATGACTTAACTTTACCTCCGGACACCAAAAATACATTTAATGATATGAATACAAGACTCACTCCGATCATCGCAGCATTATGCTGCATGGCATGCGCGCCGAAAGACCTTCCGAAGGAAGCATTCATGCGCGTCAACGGTCCTGACATCCTTGCTCCGGACGGAAGTACATTCTTTATCAAGGGCACGAATCTCGGCAACTGGCTGAACCCCGAAGGATATATGTTCGGATTCAGCAAGACAAATTCCGTAAGGATGATAAACGACATGTTCTGTGAAATGGTAGGACCGGACTTTACGGCAGAATTCTGGAAACTGTTCAAGGACAATTACATAACAGAGGCGGACATAAAGTTCATAGCCTCGACGGGAGCCAACACCATCAGGGTTCCTTTCCACTATAAGCTTTTCACTGACGAGGACTACATGGGACTCACCGGGTGTCAGGACGGCTTCAAGAGATTAGACGACGTAATAGGCTGGTGCCGTGATGCCGGCTTATATGTGATTCTCGATATGCATGATGCGCCGGGCGGACAGACAGGGGACAACATTGACGACAGCTACGGATACCCTTGGCTCTTCGAAAGCGAAAAGTCACAGCAGCTGTTCTGCGACATCTGGAAAAGGATCGCGGAATATTACAGAAACGAGCCCGTGATCCTTGGCTACGACCTGATCAATGAGCCTATCGCCCCTTATTTCGACAATATGGAAGAACTCAACGCCCTGCTGGAACCTCTCCACAAGAGGGTGACGGCGGCAATACGCGAAGTCGATCCTAACCATATCATAATGTTGGGAGCCCCTCAGTGGAACGGCAACTTCAAGCCTTTCAGCGACTGGACTTTCGACGACAATATGATGTACACATGCCACCGATATGGCGGTGATGCCTCTGTGGGCGCCATCGGGAACTTCATCGAATTCCGCGACCGCGTCAATCTTCCTATGTATATGGGCGAAATAGGACACAATACAGACGAGTGGCAGGAAAACTTCTGCAAGGCAATGGAAGAGAGCAACATCGGCTACACCTTCTGGCCATACAAGAAGCTCCGCAATTCATGCATGAACGGAATCAGAAAACCTGACAACTGGGATATTGTTGTGAATTTCTCGGAGGCTCCACGTGCTACATTCTTCGAAGTGAGGGCCACAAGGCCTGACCAGGCTGCCGCCCGCGAGGCAATGCTCCAGTTCATAGAGAACTGCCGCTTCGAGAACTGCGTTCCTCAGGAAGGTTACATCAATTCGCTCAGGCTCAGATAATTGCAGCAGCTTACTCCATGAAACATCCGCTCACTATCTTCCTTGCGGCCCTTCTTCTTCTGACCGGCTGCTCACAGAAAAACGTCAGCGATCGGGACCATGTGGTGGTTGCGTACGTCACCTCATGGACTGACGTGATGCCGGATCCGGCAAGAATAACCCATATAAACTACGCCTTCGGTCATGTCAACAGGACATTCGACGGTGTAAGGATTGACAATGAGGACAGGCTTAGAGCCCTCACAGACTTGAAAACCGGGTCCAAAGAACTGAAGGTATGCCTCTCCATCGGAGGCTGGGGCAGCGGCAAGGACAAGATCCTGACCCTTGCTACGGTCTGCTCTGCAGAATACATCGATTTCCCTGCCATCATGCCGTCCGTTGACTTCGTGAACATAATGTCATACGATATGGGATGGGCACCTATGCACAATGCTCCTCTTTACCGCACGGACAAGGACGGAAACGTATCGCCGATAGCAGGTGGACATACTGCCGATGAGGCCGTCAAGGCACACCTCAAAGCCGGTGTTCCGGCAGAACGGTTAGTCATGGGCATGCCTATGTATGAAAGAGGCGACCAGGCCACCTATGGTGACTTCACTGACTATCGTGAACTCGACGGGCAGAGTTTTGACTGATTTACCGCCTGACGGTACCGAAAATGCATTAATTTGCTCTATTTCTGACACCGACAGGCAGATTATTAGCCGATTTAGTGCCTGACGGTCTATGTATATAAGTTTTATAGGTAATACATTTGATAATCATTAAAAATTAAACAATTCAATCAAAGATATTCTGGCGGTCTAAGAAGCGGTAGGAAGCGGCTTCGGAGAGGTGTTCTGGAAGGATGTCGGGGAGGGAGGCGAGATCGGCGATGGTGCGGGCAAGCTTTATCATGCGGGAGCAGGCGCGGGCCGACAGGCCCATGCGGTCGATGAGCTTTTCGAGCAGGGCCTTGCAGTCGGGGCTCAGGGGACAGTATTTCTCCATCATGCGCCCTGTCATGGCGGCGTTGCAGAAAATGCCTTCACCGTCGAAACGCCTTTTCTGGATTTCACGTGCCTTGAAGACACGGGTGGCAACATCAGCACTCGGTTCGGCATGCTGCCTTTCCACAAGCCTTTTAGAGTCAACGGCACGCATGAAGAGGTGGATGTCTATCCTGTCCATCATCGGGCCTGAGAGACGGGCAAGATAGGCCTGACGCCTTGAGGGGGTACATGTGCATCGGGTTCCTTCTCCGTAATAGCCGCAGGGACAGGGGTTCGAAGCAGCCACAAACATGAAGTCCGCAGGATACTCCACTTTCGATTTCAGCCTTGAGATGACCACCTTACGGTCCTCCATCGGCCCGCGCAGCACCTCGAGAATCTTCTTGGGAGCCTCGGTGTATTCGTCAAGAAAGAGCACGCCGTTGTGCGCAAGAGAAATCTCTCCGGGCATGATGTTGTCCGATCCGCCTCCGATCAGAGCGGCGACGGATGCGCTGTAATGTGGGGCACGGAAAGGCCTTTGCCTTATCAGTCCTCCCGAAGCACAGCCCCTCCCGGCAACCGAATAGATCTTGCTCGTCTGGAGGGATTCCTCAAGGGTCATGGGAGGAAGGATTCCGGCCATAGCCTTGGCAAGCGAACTCTTTCCTGAGCCGGGAGGGCCGATAAGGATGACATTGTGCCCTCCGGCAGCAGCTATCTCCACTCCCCTTTTAGCGGCCTCCTGGCCTATGATTTCTGAAAAATCCACTGCAAGTGTGCCATGGCCCGGCATTTCTTCATCTGGTTCTCCTGAAATGCAGTCCCTCTCAGAAGCATGGCCACCCGTGACAAGAAGGTCATCGCAGAGTTCCTCACCGGAAAGTATCCTGAGCACATCGTCGAGGGTCCCCACCCCATAGACCTCCGTCCCCTCATATTCAACGGCTTCCATGGCAGAAGCCCTCGGAAGGATACATCCGCGCAGCCCCTTTTTCGCAGCAAGTTCCACGACCGGAAGGGCACCCGGCACCTCCCTCACGCCACCGTCAAGGCCCAGTTCGCCCATTATGATGAAGCGGTCCATAAGAGGGAGGGAACGCTGCCCGGACGCAGCTATTATGCCCACGGCTATGGGCACATCATATCCGCTGCCCTTCTTATGCATGTCTGCAGGTGCAAGATTGATGACTATCTTCTTGCCAGGAATCCTGAAGCCCATTGCCTGCATGGCCGTTATCGTCCTCAACAGGCTTTCCTTGACCGCGGCATCCGCAAGTCCCACGAGATGAACGCCTAACCCTTGGGCTATATCCACTTCAACAGTGACCGGCACAGCCTCTATGCCGACACATTTCGCACAATGAATGTTTATAAGCATGACTTTGGTTTTTGGTTGCACATCTGCCGCCCGCCATGGACGGCTTCAACCGTCAAAAGTTGCCCATAAAATCAACATCGGATATAAAAAACAGAAAAATGTGGCTAAATTTGGACATTAAAATAAATTTTAATGATGCTAAAAAAAATCTTCATGTCCGTAGGAAGCTATTTCCTCTTTCTGAAAATGGTGTTCAGAAGGCCTGAGAAGTGGAAAATCTTCTACAGACAGTTCATAAACGAAGCTGACAAGCTGATTCTTTCATCCATACTCATAGTGGGAGTCATTTCCGTATTCATCGGCGGAGTCCTTGTGATCCAGACCGCATCCAACCTCGAAAATCCGATAATCGACAAGATGTACATAGGATATATGGTCAGGGAGAGCCTCATCCTCGAGTTCTGTTCGACGATGGTTGCGCTCATCCTTGCCGGAAAGATGGGCTCGAACATATCTTCTGAAATTGGAAGCATGCGCATCACCGAGCAGATTGACGCGATGGATATGATGGGCGTGAATTCAGCCTGCTTCCTTGTCCTCCCCAAAATCATGGCCGCGACGATCCTGAGCCCCCTCCTGATGCTTCTGAGCCTCGCGCTCGGCCTTGTAGGCGGATGGATAGTCGTGGAATGGACGCAGATCATTCCGCCTCCTTCATACATCACCGGCATCAAGGCGTTCTATAACGGATTCTATATCTTCTACAGCTGCTTCAAGATGTCTCTCTTCTGCTTCCTGATCTCATCCATAGCCGCATTCAACGGCTATTACGCAAAAGGCGGATCGCTCGGAGTGGGAGCATCAAGCACAAGGTCGATCGTCATCACGAGCATCCTCATCCTGATGTTTGACCTGATTGTCACACAGTTAATGCTTTATTAGACATGATCAAGGTAGAACATCTATACAAGAGTTTCGACGGAGTCGAGGTCCTCAAAGACATCAATGTGGTCTATGAACCCGGAAAATGCAATATGATAATCGGTGCCAGCGGCTCAGGCAAGACCGTGCTGCTGAAGAACCTCATCGGCCTGATGGAGCCGGACAGCGGTGACATAAGCTATGGAGACAAGCACTTCACCACGATGTCATACGAAGAGAGGAAGGCGCTCAGACAGAATATAGGCGTCCTTTTTCAGGGAAGCGCGCTCTTCGATTTCGCGACTGTGATAGAGAATGTGATGTTTCCGATGGAATTCTTTACGGACTGGTCGGCGGCACAGAGACGCGAAAGGGCGCAGTACTGTCTTGAGAAGGTGAATGTCATCGGCTCCGACGACAAATATCCGAACGAACTCAGCGGCGGAATGCAGAAAAGGGTCGGTATAGCAAGAGCCATAGCGCTCAACCCTTCATTCCTTTTCTGCGATGAGCCGAACTCCGGTCTTGACCCATATACTTCAATATTGATAGACCGGCTGATCAGCGACCTGACCAAAGAGTTCAACATGACTACGGTCGTGAACACCCACGACATGAACTCAATATTGGAAATCGGTGACAAGATCGGATTCATTGCCGGTGGAGAAATGCTCTGGCAGGGCGACCGCCACACCATCCTCGACACTGACTGCATGGAACTGCGCGACTTCGTCTGCGCCAACACCCTGGCCCGCAACATCATCGAAGGCAAGGGAAGATCATGAACATCTTTGTTTCGGACTATAAGAAAAAGTACATTTCTATAAAAAAGAGAAAAATGTGACGAAATGACCGTCTTTCATTTGGTGTGAAAGGCGGTTTTTCCGTTATTTGACTGAAAAAAGATGAGGGTGACAGGATTATTGATAGGTATTGCTATATTGAGCGGATGTACACGGATCATCGAGATCGACAGACGGGAAAACGAAAATGATGAGGACATCTGGACAGGACCGGGACTTATCATCAACGGGGAGCGGGAGAATATATTATATGTAAGCGGACTGGAATACCCTGAAGGTTATGATTGGAAAGGAGGGGGCGACATAGAGAATGTCAGATGCTCGCTTGCCGTTTTTGCAGACGGCGTACCTATGCTTAAGATTCCCGTCGGCGACGGACACGAAGTCAGTCCCGATCCTGACATGCACAGAGTCATAGACGGTCATTTATATACCTATTATCCAGGCGACAGCCACATGGTCGTGAAAAAAGACGGAAAGACAGTGCTGAAATATGAAGGGAAGGAGATTATCGCAGACATGATCGTCAACGATAGTGACATATATACGTTGGGGATTCCGCAGAATGGCGAAGGATTCATATACAGGAAGAACGGGACATCCCTGATAGAGCGCAAGACGGGATATGCTTTCGACAGGCTTCACATAGATTCCGGCAAGATATGTTTCGCTTTCTGTCAGCCCGTCACCACCTCGGCAGGAAGCTCCGACAACTTCTATATGGCACGAAACGGCGTCACGACTCCTGTCGGATTTTCCAAAGAGACGTCAAGGGTATGGGACCTGATGTCACATGACGGGCAGACATGCGCTCTTGTTTCTGCCGGACCGTGGAATACGATAGAACTGATCTGTGGAGAAGAAGAAGAAAAAGTCATCAGTCTGCCGTATGGGGCCGAAATGATGTCTTGCAGATTGTTTGCGGCAGGCAGTTCCATCGGGACAGAAGGCCTGTATTCATATGGAGGGGAAAGAATGTTCAGCGGAATATGGATTGACGGCGGCCAGTACATGCTTTTCGAGACGGGACAGACCCTGTCCGCAGTGGCCGCATCAGAAGAAGAAGTATGCTGCATACTGAATCCGGAATCCTCCGGACGAGGCATGATATTCAAAAGCGGCAGGACATACATGATGCCGGAAGGTTATTCCTGCATCGGAAACAGTCCTGCAGCAATCCACGACGGCAATCTCTATGTCGGTCTGTCATCATTGACCGGCGCCCGCCCCATAGTCTGGAAGAACAACCGGCACGACACCCTGAAGTTCAACGGTCCGATCTGCACCCTCTGCATCTCCTCTCCCGAATAACCGCCCTCGTGCTCCGGACGGGAATCAAACTATGTGTGATTATCAGTAAGTTACCTTGCTTACAAGCAGTTTTGCAAGCGGTTCGAGTAAATTAATTGAGTTCATCCGGGAATTCTATGAGTTTCTGATTGAACTTGTCGAAATCAGACTCGAATAAACGATCTTGAATAACTCGATACTTCTCAAATTCAGTCTCTGCAAATTTCTTGGCATATTCTGCGCTGATCTGACCGGCATCATCCAGAAGAACCTCTCCAGAAGCTTCCAGGATGATGTCCATCCTTTTTGCCCAATCTTCCATAGTCATAGGGATATGCTTCTTAGCCATGCGCTCAGCCATATCCAGAACCGCATTGACTAATCTGCCCATATCTTCAAGTTCCAGTTCATTCAGATAGTTCTTGGCAATGCTCACATCAGGTTTCAAGATCTTACCATCAGGTGCGTTTTCCCAAGTAGTCAGTCCCATATGTTCCTTTTCAGCATTTGCTCTTTCTACAATAAGTTCAGCAGCAGTATGTCCATGAACAGCATAATGAATCTTGTTCTGAATCTTCTTGAAAAACAACTTGGTTGTCGCGGCATCGGAATTATAGTCAATGGCGGTAGAATAAATATCAGTAAGTTTCTGGTAGAAGCGTCTCTCACTGAGGCGAATCTCCCTGATCTCTGCAAGCAAATGCTCAAAATAATCCTCGCCGATGAAAGAACCATTCTCCATTCGCTTCTTATCAATGACATATCCACGAATGGCAAATTGGCGTATTATATTTGTGGTCCATTGACGGAACTGTGTTGCTCTCAAGGAATTAACTCGGTATCCCACTGAGATTATTGCATCCAGATTGTAGAATGTAGTCACTCTATTAACCTCTCTATCTCCCTCAATTTGAACTACCGAAATTTTTTCGGTAGTT